>PWFE01000083.1 GCA_003554115.1 Haloferacaceae archaeon
CTCTACCGCCGCACCTGTTTCAGCGATGACGTGGTCAACCAGTTCGTTAATACTGATGTTGTCAGTTGATCCGATATTAACTGCCTCACCGTCGGCTGCATCCGTCTCTAGGAGCTGGAGGTTTGCCGCCACGATGTCATCGATATAGGTGAAATCACGGGTTTGTTCCCCGTTGCCGTACACCACTGGTGGCATGTCGTTGAGCGTTCGTGAAACGAAGTTCGAAATCGCCATGTTCGGACGCATCCGCGGGCCGTAAACGGTAAAGTATCTGAGGCTTACAGTCGGGAGGTCGTACACCTCGTTCCAGATTTTGCAGTAGTGTTCGGTTGCGAGTTTCGTCGCCGCGTACGGACTTTTCGGATACGTCGAATGCTGTTCGTCGTACGGCAGATAGTCGGGGCGACCGTAGACGGACGACGACGAGGCATTAATGAACCTTGTCACATCGTTTTCGGCCGCAGATTCGAGCAGTGTCAGCAGCCCACCGACATTGATTTTTTCGTACAGCTGTGGCTGTTCGACACTTGATCGAACGCCCGCCCGTGCGGCCTCGTGGTAGACGAAGTCGATATCGAACTGATCGAACAGTTCTTCGACGAGATCCTCGTCGGTGATCGAACCGTTTACAAACGTAAACCGGTCGCCGCCTTGCTGTCGACAAATCTCGATGTTGTGTTCTTTGATTCCAACGTCGTAGTAGTCGTCGAGCGAATCGAGTACGACCACATCTCTGCGGTGATATAGCAACGCCTCCGAAAGGTGCGAGCCAATAAAGCCCGCACCACCTGTGACGAGCACCGTCTCATCGGTCGCTGTATCGTCAGGTAACGAGGCGTCGACCGTCCTGTCAGTCATTGGCTACCATTGGTGTTTCGGCTGTGAGACGCTCCTCGGCTTTCTCGCGGTCTTCTGGATAGCCAATGTCAATCCGCCAGCCGTCTATCGAAAGCGTATCGATTGTTCGTCCGCTGCGGATCAGCAGATCTATCGCCTCGCTGATCTCGTACTCGCCGCGATTCGACGGCTGGACGAGCTTACAGGCGTGGAAAATCGCCGGCGAAAACGTATAAAAGCCTGTCATGACGAGGTTGGATTCGGGTTCGTCCGGCTTTTCGACGACATCTGTAACTTCACCATAGGCATTGGTTTCACAGACCCCGTATCGGCTGGCCTCCTCCCACGGGACCTCCTCGACGAGGAAGGCCGCATCCGCACGGTCCTCGCGCTGTCGACGGACCACGTCCTGAAGATTGGCCTGGAAGATGTTGTCGCCGAGCATCAGCATGAAATCATCATCGATATGTTCTTCGACGGATAGCAGCGCGTGTGCGAGCCCCTTTTGTTCGCGCTGATGGGTGTAGGTGATCGGAATTCCCTCGAAGGAGTCACCGTAGTGGTCGATAATTGATTCTTTCAGATACCCCACGACGATCACGAACTCGTCAGTGCCAAGCTCCGCGAGCTGTTCGAGACAGTGGGTGAGAATCGGTTTCTCGTCGACTTCGACCATCCCTTTTGGTTTGTCGTCAGTGAGTGGTCGGAGCCGTGTACCCTTCCCGGCAGCGAGGACAACAGACTTCATGTTTCCACCACTCCGGTCGAATCAACTGGTGAGCTGGTTGTCTGGTACATCACACCGATTCTTTTTATTCAAGCAGATATTGTTATAGACAATATATCGTCACAATTGTAGGTAGTAGTGGGTGGCTAACAAGCAATTATCGAGTAATCTTCCTTTAACCAAAATAATTGACAAATTAATTTTCGGTAGTCAGAATATAGCTATATAACTAATTATGTATCGTATGGTTGTCCGCAGGAATTAGCGTCAAGATAGCTGAGACGTGACGCGCGGGGTCAATATGATGAAAAACGCTACTACCGACAACGACGTTTTGATCGAAAAAGCTGTCAGTGCGACCGAAACGGTCGTCACGTTCAGTTACCAGATTAGCACGCTTCGAGAGAGTGTGAGTCGGCTCCGGCTCGTCGAACAGTTTCCAGAGCCCGTCGACCCGACAGCAGTCCATTTTAGCAGCCACGACCATGGCGAGTGGGCGTTTGAGACGGCCAGTAGCATAGCGTTTGTAAGTGAGCAGTTCCCGGCAGACTCTATTGAAACGACAGTTCAGATACACTCAGAAACACTAGACCCCTATGAGTGCATCTCGAAACTAACAACAGACACCGAATTATCTATCGACGACTCATCGGCCAGCGACACAGACACACACAGTACCAAGACACCTAACCAGAGAGATTCTAAATCCGCTAGGCTTGATACGGATGGTGGAGAACACAGCGCGAGCCGGGCCCACGGTAGTCGGACGCTCAGTGTAGCACCTTCGGTTACAGAGGTCGGTACAGGGCGAAAACAGGAGTTGCCGGCTGTTGGGATACTGTCGACGGGCCCAGATTATTCTGTGGCTCGAACAATCGTCCGAGCGACACAACACGGGCTTTCGGTGTTCATTGCCGTCGACGATACCGGAAGCACGAACGCACAGATCGCTCGTCGACTCGGTGCAACTGTCGTCGAGAAATCAACCGACGTAGAAGACGTCGACGAACAGAAATCGGTACTGTTGGGTGCCGTTCAGGATGAACATCCGGGAATGATCGTTTGTGAGCCGGGTGCCGAACCAATCGACGTTACGGCGTCACTCGCGGCGTTCGAAGCAAGCGAGCATTCGGTTGTTGAGATGGTTCCGGAATCAGCACAAACGAACGTCTTGGTCGGCATTCCCGCATACAACGAAGCCGCAACGATTGGCTCCGTCGTCGAGGCTGCCAAGGACCATGCTGATGAGGTGCTTGTCGTTGATGACGGAAGCACTGATCGGACGGCCAGTTGTGCCCGGGCAGCCGGTGCAACTGTTGTCGAACATGATCGAAACCGGGGGTATGGATGCGGACTGAAAACAATCTTTCAGGAAGCCAATCGAAGAGATGTCGACGCACTCGTCATTATTGACGGTGATGACCAACACGACGTCAAAGACATTCCACGGCTGCTCGACAAACAGCGGGAGACGGGTGCCGAAATCGTTATCGGAAACCGGTTCGATGAGGCGGTTGAAACCGACATGCCACTGTATCGGTGGTTCGGATCCGGGGTGATTACACTGCTTTTGAATATAAGTATCGGTAACTTTCGATCGAGTTCACGGATACAAGACGCTCAAAGCGGGTTTCGGTCGTACAGTGCAACCGCTGTCCAAGCAATTGCCGAACATCCAACCATGATCGATGATGGGATGAGCGCTAGCACAGATATCTTGTACTATGCCAACACACAGGGATTCACAACCGAGGAGGTTCCGACAACGATCACGTACGATGTTTCGAATGCCCACTCTCGTCACCCAGTCATCCACGGGATCAACATTGTCAACCGTATTTTCACAACGCTTGAACAGAACAGGCCGGTGACTGTGCTCGGAATACCCGGTTTCTGCGCCGCGTTACTTGGTATCGGTCTTGGCTACTGGAGCGTCTCAAGCTACGTGGCAAGCGGGACGCTTATTCCTAGCTCGGTAGCACTTTCTGTACTGTTCATACTTTTCGGGACGATCTCGGTGGTCATCTCGGCATTTCAGTATTCGCTGAACGTGTCGCTCGACGGATTCGAACACCAACGGATGTAATCTACGGGCTGTATCGGACAGACTGGTAGTTGGATACCACGTGTTGATCCTTGATGCACCCGCCCAAACGACTGGAAGTTCCGACGAACCGATGCAAGAAATCGGGTGTTTCGCTTGGCGTATTCGAGCAGCTGAATGAGTGGTGAGACAACTGCAGGGACGGATGTGAGCATAGCTCCCGCTGCACTGACGAATTCGACTTCGGTTCGCCGGTTACGTTGCCCATCGTCGACGTTCTGTCCGGCCGCAGGTTCGATGTGAGACTGTAACGTAAACAGCAGGCATAACCGGCAGTTCGAGCAGTGGCCTACAAAACTACCGCCGTAGTGGTGCCCAGATATCGGCTAGCCCAGAGAAACGCCAGATAGCTGACTCCGCCGAAACACACAGCAAGGCCGACCGCTCGCCATGGCACACGACGGTGACGGAGGCGTACAGCTACCAACCCCGAAGCCAGCCCGCAGATCGGAACAACGGCTATGATGAACATTGCGGGCCGTAGGCCACCGGCGGCTGCCAGCCACTCGATACTCGACGGCGAACCGAACACGAACAACATGAGATTGTTGAGCCCGCCGAACACACCCATCACGACGAGCACTGTCGCCGAGATTCCCGTCGACAGCCACCCCCGTCGACGGGTCGCGATCCAAACCAGAGAGAGAAAACACAGAAAGTAGGCAGTGACTATTCCGGGATGAATCGCCCAGAGATCCGCCAAAATCGGGTTTAATTCGCGGTATCCATCGGTAGCAAACACATACCCGGTTGTCATACCGTCGAGAGAAATACCACAGAGCCCACCAACCCGCAGCCAGTCGACTGAGCCGGTCGATGGTCGCCACTGCCACGTCGTGCTGTTGGCTGTCTCAGCCATACCATACTCGGCGCCGGCCAGCTGCTAACTCGTAGTGGCCAGTTGGTTGTGTTGCCGTCAGACTCGTCAAGCATTCTACTGATCGACAGGAGGAACTATGTGTTTTCGGCCGATGTATTCAGGCAACTGAATGAGCGACGAGACAATCACAGTTGCGAATGTGAGCGCAGGCCCCGGCGGTACTGACGAGATTGACCCCGGCACAGCGGTCGAGTTGCCCGTCGTCGACATTCTCACGGGTCGGGGCTTTGTCACCGGCAAAAGCGGTAGTGGAAAATCCAACACGGTCTCGGTGATGCTCGAAAACCTCCTTGACAACAACTTTCCCGTGCTCATCGTCGACAGCGACGGCGAGTACTATGGGCTCAAAGAGGAGTACGAAGTCCTCCACGTTGGCGCAGATGACGAATGCGACATACAGGTGACTGCTGATCACGCCGAGAAGATCGCCTCGCTCGCGCTCGAAGAGAACATTCCGATCATCCTTGATGTTTCGGGGTATCTCGACGAGGATGATGCCGACGAGTTGGTGCTCGAAACCACTCGGCATCTGTTCGCCAAAGAAAAGAAGCTCAAAAAGCCCTTCCTCGTGGTGATCGAGGAGTGTCACGAGTACATCCCTGAAAAAAGCGGGATGGGTGAAGCCGGCAAGATGCTGATCAAAATCGGCAAGCGCGGTCGGAAACACGGTCTCGGGATCGTCGGCATCAGCCAGCGGCCTGCCGACGTCAAAAAGGACTTTATTACCCAGTGTGACTGGCTCGTCTGGCATCGGCTGACATGGCGCAACGACACCAAAGTCGTCGGCCGTATTCTGGGCCGAGAGTACGCCGATGCCGTCGAGGAGTTGAGTGACGGTGAAGGGTTTCTGGTTGCCGACTGGGCGGATGCAATCCAACGCGTACAGTTTCATCGCAAGCGCACCTTCGATGCCGGGGCGACACCGGGTCTCGAAGACTTCGAGCGACCCGAACTCAAATCCGTCAGCGGCGATCTGGTCTCCGAACTCACCGACATTTCGGACGAAAAGGAACGCCGCGAAAGCAAGATCGCCGACCTCAGACAGGAACTCGACAAGAAGGACGCCGAAATCCGTCGACTCGAAGACGAACTCGAAGAGGCACGGGACCTCAGCCGGATGGCTGATAAGTTCGCCCAAGCTCTTCTCGATCGATCCGAGGCACCGTACCGCGGCGGAGCAGGTCGCAACCCGAACCGGCCAACCGAACAGGCCGAAATCGACGAGTACAGACCCGAGGAGGCCGCCCGCCCGCGCGAGGAGTCGACCGGCGAGCCAGCGTTCGATCCGTTGATATCCGAGGCCGAACCCGACCGCACCGACTCAGCGAGATCCGCTGCGGCGTCGGGTTCGGCCGATGAGTCGACGACCGCTGCTGAGAGCCAGCCTGCAGACCCAATGACAGCTCTTGGAATAGGTGAGTCACAAGCGGAACCATCCTCACCGGCTGAGTCTGCCGACAGCGTATCCGCACAGAGTGACGACCAGCCAACGAGCCAGTCGACTGCGTCGACACGCAATCAACCGGCTGCGTCGAGTCCGTCGACTGCGTCGGGCGACGACACCAAAATCCCGACCGATCCAGTCGAAGCACTCAATCGATCGGCGTTCGACACTCCCGCAGAGATGTCTGCGTTTGATGCGCTTGATGCCGAGATGAGTCCGCCTGACAGCACACCGGTTGATCCGAACGAGGTCAGCAAGCCGACACCGGCCGAGCGGGCGGCTGCCGACCAGCCGGAGGATTTCGGGACGGTCTCGCGACGCGAGATCGCCGAAGAGGCCATGCAGTTCGCCGAGGCCGTCGAACTCGGCACCAGAGATGCGGTTGTCGAAGAGCTCCGCGAGCGAATCGAAGAGCTCCCGTCGCTGTCCGTTTCGATGCTCGAACACTATCACGCCGAGGGTACCAGCGATCCGCTGTCGGCCCATCTTGCGGCGGGCGGCGACGACAACCAACAACTCGCCTACAGCCGCAACCGACCGCTCCGGCAGGCCCAACTCGTCCGCCACATTGGTCGGGGACGCTACACCTATGCGATCCCGGAGCTGATTCAGGAAGCCTACGCACACCAACTCAACAGTGAAGAAGTCGACGAGATGGTCGAAGCCGTCGAAGCCGTCTTTCGTGAGTCCGTCGACGATCCGCGAATCGAGGGCACTATCGACGGCTCAACGTTCGGATTCGACCGGACAAAATAAGCAGATTGGTGCGACGTTGGCCGATTACAGCCCGGAGACGAGATCTTCGAGCGCGGCTTTCGGATCGTCGGCCTTGGCGACACCGCTGGCAAGCAGGATACCCTCTGCGCCGAGTTCCCCTGCGGCAGTGACGTCCTCGCCCGTCGAGACGCCGGCTCCACAGAACACCTCAACTGACTCGTCGACCTCCGCAGCGGCCGATACGGCGTTGGTGACGATATCCGGATCGCCCGTTGCAACCGAGACATCACCGCCGATGAGTTCTGGCGGCTCAACAGCGACCGAATCAGGACCGAGTGCCGCGGCAGCGGCGGTCTGTTGTGGGTTGTTCGCACAGACACAGGTTTCGAGGCCTGCGCGTTCGGCTGCGCGGACGGCTGCATCGATATCAGCGAGTTTGCGGCGGTTCTCCGAGTGGTTGATCAGCGTGCCGACAGCGCCAGCCTCCGAGACGGCTTCGGCGAGCGTGCTGCCGGTAAAGCTGCCGTACTGGTTGGGCGAGACGTGTTGGGCCCAGGTCTCGACGCCGGTCTCTGCGACCGCCGAAATCTGGGCGGCCTGTGGGGAGACAGCGATGCGGACACCCGACTCCTCGGCGACTTCGTTGGCTGCTTCGGCAACAGCGATTGGATCACACGGATACGCCTTGAGGTTCACTAAGATGAACATACTCATACAACGAGTCGCCTCCGTCAAATAGGTTCAGCTTTTAGGCAGAACAGGGTGGCCGATTCGAGCGGCTACTCTTTGCGCTTGACGACATCGCCGAGCGTCATCGAGCCGCTCGATCCACTCGACCAGTCGGTATCGTCGACGTCAGTTCCTTCGGTGAGCGTGATTTCGAGTTTCTTTTCGAGTTTACTCTGCACATCGTCACTGGGGAGGATATCGCCACGTTCGAGTTTGCGGATCAGACTCGCCTTTTCGTTGAGTTGGTTGGCGAGTTCTTCCTGTGTGAGCCCGAGTGATTCGCGTCCCTCGCGGATGCGGTCGTCATAGTCGCCGGCAAGTTCGTCCATATCATCGAACATATCGCGTTTGCGCCGGGTCGATCCACCACCAGAACCGCTAGACTGAGACCCACCTGAACTCGACGATTTGCCGCTGGACGAAGACGTAGAGTACTTGCTCGTTCCGCCGGTCGACTGCTGGGTTTCGACAGTCGTGCCGAACCCTTGGCAGTTCTCGCAGAGTTCGAGTTCTGCACCCTCGACTTTGGTGGTAGTCAGCGACGACTCCTGAGAACCACACATCTCACATTGGGGCATACTCCCCGGTAGCGTTCGACCCGGTATAAACCATGCGCCGTCGACCACACTCGCCGCCCGGCAGCCGCTACAGGTCCGACCACGCACCCCAGAACCGCTGGAAGGCAGTCAGATGCCCGACAATCGCAAAGAACACCAACAGGAGTTCAATCACGCCATAACCGACAACGACCGGTCCGGAAACGACTGCCGCGACGAAGCCGGCGATAGTGATCAACACCAGCCGATCTGCCCGGCCGACGAGCCCGCCGTAGGCCCGACCAAGCCCGACGGCCTGAATCTGTGTGCCGAGGTAGGATGTCATTAACACGCCGGTGACGGCCAGAAAGCCAAGCGCGAAGTTCTCGACGCCCGCAGCTAGGCCCCCAATAATTATAAGATCGGCATACCGGTCGATCACGTGATCCAGCAGATCACCAGCCTTCGAGGCGACACCCTGCTTGCGGGCGAGCGCGCCGTCGACCAGATCCAACCAGCCGTTGAGCAACACCAACACGCCACCTACTGCATACCACAGCGGCTCGCCAGCCACGAAGGCGGCAGCGGCGGCCCCTGCGACCAACAGTGACAGCACACTCACGCTGTTTGGTGTCAGTCCAAGACTGTCGGCCGCACTTACGAAAGGAGCCAAGATTCGCTCGGCCAGTGGCCGGAACGCATCAAGCGTCATGGTATAAGATACTCCGTGAAGTCGACCTCGCCGGCGCGTGGCTCGCGATCGCCCCTGATTACCGCCGCAATCTCATCGGCAACCGCATCAGGCGAGCGGTCGGTGGTGTTGAGTTCGTAGATCGCCGCTCGGCCATGGCGGTCGACGGCCTCTGTGAGCACGACATCCAGTGCCTCGCCTTCGGCGTTTTCGCGGGCCTTTTCGGGAGAATCACCTCGGTCCCGTAGTCGGCTTTCGAGTGTCGCAGGGTCACACCGCAAAACAACCACACGATCAACATCGAAGTGGTGTGCGAGGTGAGACTCAAGAATGCCGTCCCACTCACCAAGATGGGAGTCGACGGCCTCGAAATCCGTAATAAGCGAATCACGGTCGACGTCTCGGTCGCTCCACAGTTCGTGGGCTTTGATCTCGTCGTTGAGATGGATGACCGATCGATCAATTCCCCGGTCGACCAGCCGCTCGGTCGCGGTTGTTTTCCCCGTTCCCGGTGTGCCCGTCACCGCGATTCGCTGTGGATCGGTGTCGCTCACGTTGGAGCCACCTCAGCCAGAATCTCGTTTAGCGTCTCGACTGCCTGCTTCGTCTCTTCGCGCGTGCCACACGAGATTCGGACATAACCCGACAGCCCGAAGCTTGTACAATCCCGGATGATGATACCCTCGCGTTGGCTTCGTTCGGCGACTGTTTCGGCGTCGCCGACCTCTGCGAGCACGAAGTTGCCCGCGCTGTCGACGGTTGGCACGTCGAGTTCGTCGGCAAGATACTCGCGTGCCCAGCGGGCGGTTTCGACGGACGCCTCAACGTGATCGTCATCATCGAGTGCGGCAAGTGCGGCCCGGCAGGCCAGCTCGTTGGCCGCAAACGGGGTGTTAACTCGTCCATACGCGTCTGCCCACGCAGTGGGAACCGCACAGTAGCCAATTCGGAGTCCGGCGAGTCCGTAGGCTTTTGAGAACGTCCGAAGGACGGCTAGGTTGTCGTACGAATCGAGGAGCTCGATGCTGCTCGGTCGCTCGGAGTACTCACCGTAGGCTTCGTCTACCACCACCAGCGTGTGGTCGTCGACGGCCGCAAGCAGCGTTTCAATCTCTTCGCGTGCCCACTCAGTGCCAGTGGGGTTGTGCGGCGAAGTGACGTGGACGAGTCGCTCGCCACTGTAGCTATCGAGAACGATATCGGCATTTTGTGCGAAGTCGTCGGCCGCCGAAAGTTCATAGGTGGCGACTTCTCCGTGGTGGTGTCGCGCGCTCATCGAGTAGTAAGCGAAGCCCGGATCGGGGACGAGCACCGACTGGCCGGGTTCAAGCATCGCACGGGAGAGATAATCAATCGACCCGTCTGCACCCGGTGAGACCCAGATCTGATCGCTTGTTAGGTCCCACTTATTCGCTAACTTCTCGGTGAGGTCCGTGTGAGCAGCTTTGGGGTAGACGTGCAGTCCCGCTTTGGCCCGTTCGGTGACAGCCTCGATGGCTTTTGGGCTTGAGCCGTGTGGGTTTTCGTTCGACGAGAGTTTGATGAGCTCGTCGGTCTTGAGCCCGAGTTCGCGGGCGACCTCTTCGATTCCCCGGCCCGGCACGTATGGGCTGGTTGCTGAGAGATCACGTGGTTGCATAGTCGCTCAAAGCAGACGCCGCCTCTTAAGCGTGATTACACGTCTCGGCCGGTAGATAGCCGATATTGCCGGCCTGTCGACTACTCGACCACGACGTGTTCGATCAATCCTGTCTCGGATGACACTTCGACCTACTGGGCGTCGGGTATGAACACAGATGCCACAGCGTCGACCGTAGCGTTTCGAACCGTTCGGATCCTGTGTCGTTCGTCGAATTCATGAACGTTCAGCTGTTTACTGAAATTCAGATGCTAACCGTTCCGATTCGCCGTTCACTGCGGTCGGCGGTCTGGGTGTTCGACCTGATCGGGCCACGGTGGTGTCGACCCGTTGAACGAGACGCTCGCTCGGCCGCTGGTTTCGTCGAAAACATGGTGGGTTCGGGGATACGCAAGCGAGAGATCCGAGTCGTCGAACGCCGCGTTGAGCACCCGCAACACCTGTGAGCGGACGCCCTTGAGATGGTACGGTTCAAACACCCAGAACCGGAGTTCGATCTCCGCACCACGCTCGCCGAATTTCGTCACGAACGCTGTCGGAGCGGCTGGATATCGGTTACCGCCCATCCTGATCGAGGGGCCGCCGTCGACGACGGCGTCGATGTTGCTGACGGCTGTCTCGGTGTCCTCGATGGCGGCTTCGAGATCACTTTCGTAAGTAACTGTAAATGACACCGAGTGCCACGAACGTTCGTCGTCCTCGCTGTAGTTAACGACATCCCGGCTGTGAATGCTATCGTTGGGAATCAACAACGTCGTGTTTTCGAGCGTGTGAATCTTCGTATAGCGGAGTGTGATCTCCCTAATGTAGCCTAACCGGTCGGCGTCTTCGAGTTCGATCAGATCGCCGACCTCGTAGGGACGGTTGACCAGAACGAACAGCCCATTGATAAGACTGCCGAGCAGCGGCGCGAGGATGTAGGCAATCGCGGCGGTCAGCACGGTGACCGAAAGCAGGACGTTTTCGGGTTCGTACCCCAACACGTTGGCCACCGTGAACAGCGCAATCACCATCACAATCGCTCGGAACACACCGAGGAGCGTTTCGGCAACGCTAACGCGCGGAATCTGTTTGACGAACTGCGGTTTGATCAGCCGTGAGACGAGTTTCGCACCGTACCAGCTCCCCACAAGAATGAGTACGGCCGCAAGCAGCGGGGTACCCGGCCGAAGCATTTCGGGGACGAGTTGCCAAAGCGCGCCCTGGTGTAAATGAAGCATACGGTCCCTTCGCCATCGATGGCGACAGGGTTACTGTCCACCTACGACTGAGTAGTCGTCGACTACTCTCGACTGTTGGCCGTCTACTGGCTAGTTTTCGGCTGAAACCTGTACGTCGTGCTCCAGTGTCCCGATTCCTGCAATCTCGACTTCGACGTGGTCGCCATCCGACAGCGGCCCGACGCCTGCAGGTGTACCCGTTGAGATCACATCTCCCGGCTCAAGTGTGAGATACGACGTAATTTCGGCGATCAACTCGGGCACCGAAAAGAAAAACTGGTCTACCGTCGACTGTTGTTTGGTCTCGCCGTTGATTCGGAGTTCGATCGCGGCGTCTTCGGGTACTTCATCCGGTGTCGCAATGACCGGACCCATCGGTGCAGCGTTGTCGAACGCCTTCCCGCGAACCCAGTTTTGCTCTCGGTCCTGGTCGTCTCGGTTCGAGATGTCGTTCAGGCAGGTGTAC
>PWFE01000038.1 GCA_003554115.1 Haloferacaceae archaeon
GTAACGGTGCCGGGCTCGTGATGACGACGCTCGATCTGGTCGACTACTACGGCGGCACACCCGCCAACTTCCTGGATATCGGTGGCGGCGCGAAAGCCCAGCGCGTGGCTAACGCCTTGGATGTCGTCTTTTCGGACGAAAACGTCGACAGCGTCGTGTTCAACATCTTCGGTGGGATCACCCGCGGTGACGAGGTCGCCAAAGGAATCAATGAGGCACTCGAACAGTTCGATGAGATTCCGAAACCCGTCGTTGTGCGACTCGCCGGCACGAACGCCGAAGAGGGGATGGAGATTCTGAACACCGACCTCGTGCAGGTCGAAGCAACGCTTGAGGATGCGGTCCAGCGTGCAGTCACAAACGCCGAGGAGGTGGCCCAATGAGCATTTTTGTTGACGACGACACCAGAGTTGTAGTGCAGGGAATCACCGGCGGCGAAGGCAAGTTCCACACCCAACAGATGCTGGAGTACGGAACCAATGTCGTCGCGGGCGCAGTGCCCGGCAAAGGCGGCCAGGAAGTCGAAGGCGTTCCCGTCTACGATACCGTCGACGAAGCCGTCGAGGCCGAAGACGCCAACGCCTCAGTCGTCTTTGTCCCACCAGCCTTTGCTGGTGATGCGATTTTCGAGGCGCTCGATACCGATCTGGATCTCGTTGTCGCAATCACCGAAGGTGTTCCGACCCAAGATATGGCCAAAGTGAACAAACGCCTGAGCGAGGTTGAGACCAAACTGCTCGGCCCGAACTGTCCGGGCATCATTACGCCCGGCGAAGCTAAACTCGGCATTCTTCCGGGTAACATCTTCGAGTCTGGCAACGTCGGACTCGTCTCGCGATCCGGCACCCTGACCTACCAGGTCGTCTCGAATCTCACTGAACGCGGTATCGGCCAGACGACCGCGATTGGCATCGGTGGCGACCCGATTATCGGGACGTCGTTCATCGACGCTCTCGAAGCCTTCGAGGCCGACACCGAAACGGATGCAGTCGTCATGTGCGGCGAGATCGGCGGCGAGGACGAAGAACAGGCCGCAAAATACATCGCCGAGAACATGGACACGCCCGTCGCTGGCTTCATCGCTGGCCGAACCGCCCCGCCGGGCAAACGGATGGGCCACGCCGGAGCGATCGTCTCCGGATCGGGGACCGGCACCGCCGAATCGAAGATCAACGCGCTCAACGACGCAGGCGTCCCGGTCGGCGACACCCCAGAAGAGGTCGCTGACTCGATCGAAGACTTCCTGTAAGGCTCAATCCCCAACGGATTGAGTTCGAATGTATACACGAACGTTCGCCCGTCGACAGTATCTGTGTTGAGATATGCATCGTACCCGGAACGAGTCTGATTTTGTCATTTGATAGTTTTAGAGAGATTATTATATACGTATGATTCAAACAACGTCTGTGTTTGATTTTCTCTCACCAACTACTGCTGGGCTACTCATGTTTATTGGAGCCGTTCCAGCGATCGTAATCATCTATTGGTTGCGAAACGACTGGCAGAAACCGGCTGTCCTGTGGTTTCAGCTTGCGATGGTCTGTGGGATGCTGTGGTCGGTTCTGTTCGGGCTGTTAGCAGTCGTCATTTCCCCTGAAATTCGTTTTGTTATCACGAATTTCTTACTCATTGTGATCCCGTCATCTACTGTCTTTTACTTTTTGTTCTGTTATGAGTTCACATTCAAAAAGAAGCCACCGAACGCTGTACTGCTACTGTTTGTGCCTATTGTACTGCTGTTCGTCCTTGCGTGGTTTAATCCAAACAGTATGATATATACCACAGATCACCAGTTTGGGGGAGAAGTTCCGATTAATGACGGTGTTATCCAACCAATAATTAACATCGGAATGGGATATCTGCTGGTCATTCTATCTGCTGGGATGGTTTTCGGTGAATTACTGCGTTCACCACAGCGAGCGCGGAAAATACAGGCGTTCGTCATTTTAAGTTCTATCGTTGTAGTCAGTGTGCTTTCGCTGATCAAGATTCTGAATATCCCTCCAGGATATTTTGATCCAGTTCCGATCGGTTGGACCGTCTCTGGATTACTGTTTGCCGTCTCTATCAAGCGGTATCAGTTTCTCCAGTTATCGTCTGTTCCATGGGAACAAATTGCAAATTCAACACAAGACCCTGCTGTCATTTTTGACTCAGAAAATATCGTTTTGGGTGTAAATAACTCCGCCGTAGAACTACTCGGTATTACGGCTGGCATGACACTAAGAGACCTCACCAAACAGCATCCACAGCTGAGCAATGCTCTTGGCGAGACGACGACAACTGCGGTTGAAATCGCTGTAACGAACGATACCTACTTTTTCGATGTCCAGTCTTCAGCGTTTGAATATGGACGTGGGGCAGACGGACGGTTCGTCGTTTTGCGTGATATCACTCGTCGGAATACAGCCCAACAGGAACTGGAAGCAACCAAAGAGTACTACCAGCGCATTCTCGAACAGTCGCTGGACTACGCGCTCGTCGTCGACGAATCGGACACGATCACGGATGTTACGCCGGGAGTCGAGGCGATGTCTGGATTCAGTCCCGACGAAGTGATCGGACAGAACGCATTCGAGGCTGTCCATCCAGACGACCGAGACCGGGTTCGCGACAGTTTCGCCAGCGCGGCCGAGAACCCAGCAACGATCATCAACACCGAGTACCGCGTCCACCTCAGAGACGGGAGCTACCGCTGGGTCGAATCCCGCGGACGGAGTCATCTTGACGACCCGCATCTCAACGGCATCGTTATCAACGTCAGAGATATCTCCGAGCGAAAACAGCGAGAACAACAGCTGGCCGAGACAGCCGCACGGCTCACACAGAAAAACGAACAGCTCGAACGATTGGCCCAGATCGTCTCTCACGACCTCCAGACGCCGCTGTCGACGGCTCAAAAACTCACCCAACTACTTCGGTCGGATCTCGTCGAAACGGACCTACAACCGGAGGTCGAACAGTCACTGCGAGATCTCGACGCTACACACGAACGCCTGCGGGCGTTTGCTGAGCATCTCCCACGCTTGGCCCGCGAAAGTACGGATGTCGAAGGGCCAGTTGACTGCGAACTCGACCAGATAGCGGAGGCTGCTTGGAGCATGGTGGATACGGACGGGCTCACACTCGACATCGAGTCGACCTGCAGGCTGCAGGCGGATCCCGACCGACTCCAGCGGGTCTTCGAGAATCTCTTTCAGAACACCGCGACCCACGCCACGCCGCCAGCGACGACCGTCTCCGTTGGAACAGTCGAAAATGGCTTTTATATTGAAGACGACGGTCCGGGCATCCGGCCGGAACAACGGACTGAACTGTTCGAGTATGGGATGGGAACCGGTGCCGGCTCGGGGCTCGGTCTGGCAATCGTACGAACAACTGTCGAAGCACACGGCTGGTCGATCACGCTTGCTGAACAACCGACAGCGGGGACACGGTTCGAAATACAGACCACGGGTTGAGTGGGGGGTACTACAGGTGGGGGTAAGTATTGAATAGGGGGAGGCATGTGTGGGAGTTCAGCCGTGCAACCCGTCTGTCAGAGGCGTTTCGGGCCAGCACTGCAATGTTCACGTCCCACCAATTACGCAGAGGCGTCATACGATAATAAATCAATTACCTACATATGCAAACCTTCGCGCAGGAAGCAACGAATTATAAGAAATAAGTAAAATTCCCCAGACAGGTTCCGCCTTACTGCTCGAATAGCTGTTCGAACACCTTTCGTTGTGCTGCTCGCATATGCTGTGTCACTGTTGGCCGAGAGCAGTCGAACTTGTCGGCGAGTTCCGTCGCACTGACACCACGCGGTTGTTCGAAGTAGCCGTCGAAATACGCGTGCGACAGCACGTCACGTTGTTTCTCGGTAAGGTCGACGAGCGGATCGCCGACCGCCGTCGAGACTTCATCGTGGTGTTTGTTCCAGAGCGTGGTGATCCTCACGCTGTCGTAGGTGCTGGTGAGTGCCTCTCTGACAGTCGAGACGACACCGTGGTCGACAACTGACAGCGAGACTGTGACGGTGCCGTCTGCTGCAGTCGTCTGCTGGACACGTGCGCCGTTCGACACCAGCAGGTCTTCAGGGGTTTGTGCAGTCGTCGAAAACTCACAGCGCAGACCGTTGTCCATCTGGGTGACTGCCTCGACCTCGATGGACTCACACACTTCGGTGGCAGCTCGAATGGTTTCGGGGTCAGTGGTCGGCAGTGCAGCAAGATACAGTGTCGTGCCGTCGGTCTGTTCGATTGTCGACAACACTTCGAGGGGTGTCGACGATGGCAACTGGGCACTCAAAGCTGCCAGCGGGACGGTCTCGTCTGCGATTTCGATGTCGACATAGACGGACTGTTCCGAAAGCAGCGAGCGTTTCAACTCGGCGGTTCGGTAGGCGTAGCCGATAATTTGGCTGTACTCTTCGAGCAGACTCCACTGCCGCGAGTCGAGCGGTGATGTCTGCGACGAGCAGTAGACTCCGAGTACGCCCGCACGAACGCCGTCATGGCTGATTGGCATGCCGACGGCTGCGACAATTCTATGCTCGGCCGCCAGCGAGTCCCACGCTGTGGTTGTCTCGCCGTACTGCTCGACGAGGCCATCTTCGAGGACTGCCGTGTCTGTCGGGGCGACGATAACCGGCCTATCGCGCTCGACGGCTCTGAGTACTGGATCGACACTTTCGGTCGAGATCGTCCCTGATGATGCTACTGTATCGAGATACGCCTCACAGCCCTCGACCGCCCGCGGGACGACCGTCCGCTCGTCGTCGTCTTCGATGGTGCCGATCCACACTCCTGCATAGCCGTGGTCGTCGGCGAGCACGCGACAGAATTGGCTCAAAAGCGCACCCATACTCGTCGTCGACGTGAGGATGTTCAGCGCCTCTGTTTTTCCCCGGCGTTCGCGGTCAAGTTGGCGGCGGACTCGTACCGACGAGACGGCGTTGCGCACACGAGTCGCCAGCAGCGTCGAATCGTTGCTGTCGCGGTCTTTTGGGATGTAGTCGGTGACACCTCGGCCGATCGCCTCGCTGGCGACAGTTTCGTCGCCCCGTCCGGTGACGAGAATGAACGGCCGCTCCGGGTCTCTCTCGCGGACAGTCGAAAGCAGGTTGAGCCCCGTCCCATCGCCCAGTTGGTAATCACAGATCACACAGTCGGGATCGGTGGCTTGGAACTGTTCGCGGCCCCCAACAAGGCTGTTGGCGATTGTGACATCGAAGTTGTCATCGGCAGTTTCGAGCAGCCGTGCGGTCACTCGTGCCCACTGGCGATCATCGTCGACCAGCAGGATGTCGACGTTCGACACCTGTTGTTCACGGGGCAGTCCACTGACGGCATTCGGGACCATTGCTTACCACCCCACCGAACGTGGCCATTGGTGGCCGAATCGCTTCATGGAGGACTCAGACGGACGGACAATCGTTTCACTGAGGACCAAACTCATCGCTATACGGAAGTTGTACTTCCATAATTTATACCCTCCTACCTGTGTCGATCTAGCCCATCAGAACGCTGTCGACTGATTACTCTCTTGTCATCTACCAGTGCGTCAGATATACCCCGTTAGCGTGAAATTCATCAGTATGGTCCCAATTGTTGGTTCACTTGTTGCGTTTGTAATCGCCCTCCTCGTCGGCGGATTGGCGATCTATCTCAGCGCACGGTTCGTGATCGATGTCGACGACTACAGTCGCGCCGTTGTTACGGCATTCCTCGGTGCAGTTGGCTGGGCAGTTACCTCTTGGATTCCACTCATCGGGCCCGTCATCGCACTGGTCGTCTGGGTCGGCATCATCAACTGGCGGTATCCCGGCGGCTGGACGAAAGCCGCGATTATCGGACTCGGTGCGTGGGTCTCAGCGCTCGCCATCCTGTTCGTCGTCAACACTGTCTTGGGGCTCGGTATCGGCGCGTTCGGTGTTCCCGGCGTATAACAGTACCCTGAGTTTACTCTGTTTTAAATTGATAGTTGGCGTCTACTTTTAAGCAGTCGACAGAAACATAGCTGCGTCCAGCCTTCTTATCCGGGTTATCGAAACTCCATCAGCTCGCTCAATTGTGTCGAAAGCCGGGCAAACTCGCTGTGCTCGTTTGCTGACTGTAGATACTCCTTTGCCCCGCTCAGTCGTGACGGAAATAGGGCGTCTTCACTCCGTTCACACGCTGACTTCGGGCATTCCTTCACTCTGCTCAGTCATGCCGGAAGCACCGCATGCCGGTGAAGACCATCGCCATATCGTGTTCGTCGGCTGCTTGGATCACGTCCTCGTCGTTGACCGAGCCACCCGGCTGGATGACGGCCTCAATGCCGGCCTCCGCTGCGGCCTCGATCCCATCTGGGAACGGGAAGAACGCATCCGAGCCCATTACCGCCCCCTCGGCTGTCTTGCCCTCGGCGTCGCGGTCGGATTTCTTGTCCGCCAACTCGACAGCGTCGACGCGCGAGACTTGGCCCACACCGAGCCCAACCGTCTCGGTGCCCTCGGCAAACACGATCCCGTTGGATTTGACGTGTTTCAGCGTTTTCCAGGTGAACAGCATCGTCTCCAATTCCTCGTCGGTGGGCTTGCGTTCGGTGACGACCTCTAGGTCCTCGACAACGGGCGAGGCGAGATCACGCTCTTGGACGAGTCGACCACCGACAATGGGTTTTTCTGTTAGCCGTTGGCTAACCTCGCCGAGTTCGCCCACATCGAGTACGCGGAGGTTCTTCTTTTCGGTCAGTACGTCAAGTGCGGCCTCAGTGTAGCCCGGGGCGACGACGACCTCCTTGAACGAGTCGACGATCTGTTCGGCCGTTTCGGCATCACACTCGCGGTTGAGCGCGACAACACCGCCAAAGGCGCTTTTGGGGTCGGTTCGGAGTGCTTTGTCGTAAGCCTCGGCCAACGAGTCGGCGGTTGCACAGCCCGCGGGGTTAGTGTGTTTGATCACCGCGGCGGCGGGTTCGTCAAACTCCTTGATCAGGTTGAGCGCGCCGTCGGCGTCGTTGTAGTTGTTGTACGACAGTGCTTTGGCGCCTTGGTTGAGCTGCGGGGCCGAAACGACGCTTGCTTCCTCGCAGGCGGCATCAGCGTAGACCGCAGCATCTTGATGTGGGTTCTCGCCGTATCTGAGTGTGTTGTCGAGATCATCGGAGACGAGTCGACGCTGGGGGAACTCTCCACCTGTATCGCCGTCGATTATGGCGGTTTCGGATTCGTGGTCGACTGTCACGCGATTCTCGGCGAACCACCGGACAGCCCGTGGGTAGGCTGTAAATTCGGCTTCGTACAGCACCCGGTTTTTGAGATCGTCAGCGTCGTCGTTCTCGTAGACGGGGACGGCCTCTTGGGTGACAATCGGGCCGGCGTCGACTTCCTCGGTGACGACGTGGACCGTACAGCCGGTCATTCGCACGCCCGACTCCAGAACCTGCTCGTGGGCGTCCATACCGGGGAACGCAGGAAGAAGCGAGGGGTGGATGTTGAGCGTCGTTGGGGCATTGTCGATGAACTCCTCGGTCAGCACGCGCATGTAGCCGTCGAGACAGACGATATCGAAATCGTAGCCCTCCAGCGTTTCGAGAATTCGCTGTTCGTGAGCTTTGCGGGATTCGCCTGCTTGGCGGGTGACAACTTCTGTAGGGATGGCCCGTTCGGAGGCTCCCTCGATGACTGGCGCGCCGTCTTCGTTCGTCAGGACGATAGAGATCTCCGCGCCGCCTGGCGTTCGGTCGGCGATATGCAGTAGATTTCGACCGCGATTGCTCGCTAAACCGGCGATTTTAACCATACTTTTGGCTTCCGCGGCGTCGGAAAAACAGTTGCGGTCGACCTCGGGGAGTATACACGTTTACGGATATATACGCCGCTACAGCCGACCGTAGAGCGGAGACGTATGCATATGAGTGGTGGTCAGTTTCGACATTCTTTTGCAAGTACCCCCACCAGCATCGGGTATGACTGAGCTTTCTCGATCCGATCCGCTGTCGGCAGTCTCGCCGCTTGATGGCCGGTATGCCCGTCGGACGGCCCCACTGTCGCCGTACGCCAGCGAATCCGGCCTCATGCGTGCTCGCCTACAGGTCGAAGCCGACTACTTGCTTGCGCTGGCCGACCTGTCGGCCGTCCCGCTTGACCTCTCTGGGCCCGAACGCGAGGCGATCCAAGAGAGCTACGAGGCGTTCGACGCCGACGACGCTCGCCTGATCAAAGAACTGGAAGTCGACGGTGCTCACGGTTACACCGCGACAAATCACGATGTGAAGGCAGTCGAATACTTCCTCCGGATCAGACTCGACGAATCTGAGACAATCAAGGACGCCGAGCGGCTCTACCCGTGGATCCATTTCGGGCTCACAAGCGAGGATGTCAACAATCTCGCACACCGACTGTTGGTCAAACCCGCCGTCGAGACCGTCCTCGTTCCCGCACTTCAGGACCTCCGCGACGAGCTGATTGAACTCGCCCACGAGTACCGCGATCTCTCGATGCTCGCGCGAACACACGGCCAGCCCGCCACGCCCACCACGTTCGGCAAGGAGATGGCCGTCTACGCTGCGCGGCTCGGTAAAACGATTGGCCGCTTGCAGGCCGCCAGCGACGACCTCTCTGGAAAACTCGCCGGAGCCTCCGGCACCTATGCCGCCCATCACGCTGCCTACCCTGACGTCGACTGGCAAGCCTTTTCACGCTCGTTTGTCACCGACCTCGGCCTTGATCACACTGCACTCGCCACACAGGTTAACCCGTGTGACGATCTGTCGGCCGTTTTCGACAGCCTACGGGCCATTAATAACATCCTAATTGATATGGATCGCGACATGTGGCTCTACATCTCGGATCGCTACCTCGGCCAACGGACCGTCGAGGGTGAAACGGGCTCGTCGACGATGCCCCACAAAGTCAACCCAATCGATTTCGAAAACAGCGAGGGCAACCTCTCGAAAGCAAACTCCGATCTCACTTTCCTTGGCGACTACATTACGACCTCGCGGCTCCAACGGGACCTCTCGGATTCGACAGTCAAGCGAAACATCGGCGCAGCGTTCGGCCACTGCCTGATTGGCTACAACAAAGCACAGGTCGGCCTTGAGAAGATCGTTCCCAACGAACAGGTGATGACCGAGGAGTTGGAGTCGACGCCCGAAATTATCGGCGAAGCCGTCCAAACAATCCTCCGGCGGGAGGGAGACACCGACGCCTACGAGCGCGTCAAAGAGCTCACTCGCGGCAAACAGGTTACGATTGAGGATTTCTACGAGCTTTTCGAGTCGCTCGCGGTCGACGACTCTGTCCGCGATGAGTTGCTCGCATTGAGGCCAACCGGTTACACCGGGGTCGCCGAAACGCTGGTCGAATCGCTCACCGAGTAGCTCGAACGACGCTCGCTACACGGACTGGTGGGTGTGTGCGACGATCACTGGTGAGTCTGCTTCTCGCTGGACCTGCTTTGAGGTCGAACCGAACACAAAGCGTTCGAGTGGGCTGTCGGTCGGTGCGCCCATCACCGTCAGATCGTAGTAGTTTGACTGCTCGGTGATCGCTTCGGCTGCCCCGGGAGTCTCGTAGAGCCAAGTGTCGATTCGGTCGCTCTCACCGCCGTCGACGGTCGCTGCCACCTCGGCGAGTAGCTCGCGTCCTGCGTCTCTTGCCTCGTCGGTGTCGGCTTCGATCACGTGAAACAGGTCGACGGCGGCGTCGTTTGCTTGTGCCACCGCGACGGCAGTCTCGACAGCCAGCTGGCTGTGGTCGCCACCCGCAACCGGCACTAAAATAGAGGCGATGCGGTCGGTCTCGCCACGGCCGTCGACGGTCAGCACGTCGGTTTTTCGCGAGAGTCGTTCGGCGCGATCCGAAAACAGCTCGTCGATCAGATGCTGTTCGGTATGGCGTTTGACAACTACTGCCGAGGGATCATGCTGGTTGACGACTGGCTCAAGCGGTGTTTCGCTGCCGATCACATCTGGTGTCGAACAGTACCCCTTGCGGTGGCTCTCGGGTAGCACGTTACCGAGTGACTCTTCGTCAGCATCGCTCACTAACAGGTTGATGTCTCGACTCGCTGCAAGCGCATGCGCAACCGATGCAGCGCGCGTCTGGGCCGTCTCGTCGCTGATTGGCCCAAGCACACAGGGTCCACTCAGACGGTGTACATCAGCAACCTGCTGGGCATCAGAGACCCCGATCATTATACAATCAATTCTCGGGGTAACTGCGTATAAATTGCAGTGATTGTTAGCTGAGTGGTAACTGAAACGTTATTTTTCGATAATACTTTCCTCGACTGCTTCACCGAAATGGCGGGCGACATCCTCGTAGTAGACCAGCATCTCGTCGCCGGCTTCGAGATCAGTGACTGCCTTTCGGCCCTCGCTCGTGGCGACTTTGATTGTCTCGGCGTTCTGTAGCAGGGTCTCAATCCGGTCGCCATCCACGTCGAGTTCGACCCGGAACATCGGTCGTTTTTCGATTTTGACGCGCCCCACAATCGCTTCGCGTGTATTGCCCGCCGTGTCGACGACTTGGACCTCATCGCCGCTTTTGAGCTCGGCGAGATATTTGGTGCCGCCGTCGGGCGTCCGAACGTAAGCGTGGACTGCCCCTGCGTTGACCCGGAACGGTCGGGAGGCAACGTAGGGGGATTTGGCAGTCTCGGCATGCACGAAAAACAGCCCGCGGGACATCGAGCCGATCAGCATCCCCTCGTCGTGATCCATCAAGTTCCCGGTGTCGATACAGACTCGGTCAGCCATCCCAGTGCGTTCGACCGCCAGCACCTCGCCGTACTGCAGATCAAGCGTCTCACGTTCGGCTGCATCTCGGACCTCGACGGTCTCTCGGATCTCGTCGGGATTATCTGAGTCCAACAGCACGCCATCTGCGCCGAGTTCCAGCGTCTCGAAGGCGGTCTGTGCCTCTTCGGCACTCGTCACGCCAGCCAAGAGGTCGGTCTCTTCGCCGATGCGGGCAATCAGGTTCTCTAGGGGAATGATTGTCCAGTCTTCGCCGACGACAATGGTGTAGTCGGCATCGTAGGCAGCCGCCTCAGCGAACGCCTCGTAGTCTTGGTCGAAAATCCGGATGTACGCACCTTGGGCGCGATTATCGCTGTGTCGAAGCGTCGTCAGATCCGCAGAGCCCGAAAAATCAGAAGGGAGCTCAACCGTCCCATCTCCTTCGCCGTCTTTGCCGACAAAGTAGGCGTCGGCTACCGCCTCATCAGTTTCGTCTGCGTCGACCATATCCGCATCCGACCGGAACGCCGCGACCTTGATATCGCCCAGCTCTCGGATGCGGCCGATGTCTGCTTCGTCGACGAGTACCCAGTCGACGCCAGCTTCGATAGCGGTCGTAATTCGTTTCTTGCGTGTCTCCCATTCGCCGACTGAGTCGTCGGCTTTCAGCCAAACCGTTCGCGTCATTACCTGTTAGTCAAAGGCCGTGGGTTTGAACGTGACGGAAGCTGCCACTTACGCTTCGACTGTCAGTCCGGCAGCGGCCAGCGCGTCTTCGGCGTCTAGGTCGTCGTGGATGACCGCTGAGACGGCGCGCGTAATCGCTTCGGGCGTTTCGTGTTGGAAAATAGATCGACCCATCGAAACACCTGCCGCACCGGCGTCCATCGCCCCGCGGACCATCTCGACGGTCTCGAAGTCCGTCCCCTTACTGCCGCCCGCAATGACGATTGGGAGGTTCGTCGACTCACAGACATGCTGGAAGCTCTCGGTATCCCCGCTGTAGGCAGTCTTTACCACGTCTGCACCCAGCTCTTCGGCGAGCCGGACCGCGTGGCCCAGATACTCGGGCTCGTCGCCCTGAA
>PWFE01000068.1 GCA_003554115.1 Haloferacaceae archaeon
ACGCCCGGAGCGGGATTTGAACCCGCGTCACAACCGTGACAGGGTTGTATGATAGGCCACTACACCATCCGGGCTTTCGCATCTATTTGTCTCTGCGAGGTGCTGATAAGGCTTCCTTTTTCAGTCGACCATGCCAGCTGGTGTCGACCGCCCAAAGGCATATAATGGTCGACACCCTGCCATATACTATCACGCCCGCCGTGGGGTCGCCGAGCCATTGGTCTCAGCGGAAGTTGGCAACTGTTAAATGGCTCGGATTAGTAACTTGCTGTAGTATCTCGTGACAGTAGCTTCTTCCCACCACCAGACAACTCACTCATGGTAGACGTAAGTCAACACACACTCGTTCCAGACCATATCCTCATCGAGGACCCCGAAATCGAGTCGGTTCTCGACGAGTATGGCATCAGTCGCACCGACCTGCCGAAAATCAAGCGGAACGATCCCGCACTCCCAGATGAGGCATCACCGGGCGATGTCCTCAAAATCGTTCGGGACTCCCGAACCGCCGAGACCTCGATCTCGTACCGGCTGGTGATCGAATGAACCGGCAAGCCCGACGCACGATCTCTCGGGAGTACTTCTCGGACGAACGACTCGCCGAGCACCACTTCCGGTCGTTCAACGCGTTCCTCGAAAAGGGAATGCAACAGGTCGTCGACGAAAAAGAAACTATCGACACCGATATCGGCGACAAAGAGGGCCAAGAGCCCGTCTACGTCGAACTCGGTGACATTCGAATTCTCACGCCGCGGGTACGTGAGGCCGATGGCTCCGAAGAGCTGCTTTACCCTCAGGAGGCTCGCCTGCGCAACATCACCTACGCCGCACCCGTCTTCATGGAGATGTCGATTATCCGTGGCGGCGACGAGGAACCCGAACAGGTCGTCGACTCCACCGAAACGAAGGTCGGCCGCATGCCAATTATGGTTGGCTCGCAAAACTGCAACATCAAGGGCTTCTCGGACCAAGAGCTGATCGAGATCGGCGAAGACCCCGTCGACCCCGGCGGCTACTTCATTGTCAACGGCTCCGAACGCGTGCTGATGACCAGCGAGGACCTTGCGCCGAACAAGATTCTGGCCGAAAACGACACCAAGTACGGCGACGACATCCAGGTCGCCAAAACGTTCAGCCAGCGGCGTGGCTACCGCGCGCTCGTGCTGTGTGAACGAAACCGCGAAGGCCTGCTTGAAGTCAGCTTCCCATCCGTCTCGGGCAGCGTTGATTTCGTCACGCTCGTTCGCGCGCTCGGGCTCGAATCCGACCAAGAGATCGTCCACCGGGTTTCGGAGGACCCCGAGATCGTCAAATTCATGCTCGAAAACCTAGAGGAAGCCTCCGTCCAGACAACCGAGGAGGCAATCGAGAGCCTCGGCAAGCGCGTCGCAAGCGGGCAGGGCAAAAACTACCAGCTCAAACGGGCGAACTACGTCATCGACCGGTATCTGCTGCCACATCTCCACGAAGAGGGCGTCGACGAAGAAGAAGTGCGGATCAACAAGGCCTACTATCTGTGTCGGATGGCCGAGGCGTGTTTCGAACTCGCCTTGGAACGCCGCGAACCCGACGACAAGGACCATTATGCCAACAAACGCCTGAAAGTCTCAGGCGATCTGATGACCGATCTGTTCCGCACCGCGCTGAACAAACTCTCGCGGGACGTGAAATACCAGCTCGAACGCGCCAACATGCGAAACCGGAACCTCTCGGTGAGCACGGTTGTCCGCTCCGACGTGCTCACCGAACGGCTCGAACACCCGATTGCAACGGGTAACTGGGTTGGTGGACGTTCGGGTGTGAGCCAGCTCGTCGACCGTACGGACTACATGGGAGTTCTTTCTCACCTCCGTCGGCTTCGGTCGCCGCTCAGCCGTTCCCAGCCGCACTTCGAGGCACGGGATCTGCACGCCACCCAGTGGGGTCGGATCTGTCCCTCAGAGACGCCGGAGGGGCCGAACTGTGGACTGGTGAAGAACTTCGCCCAAGCAATGGAGCTGAGTCAGGATATCGAGGACGAACAGGGACTGAAACGCGAGCTGTCATCGATGGGAGTCGAGGGGATCCCCGGTATCGACAGCATTGAACGAACCACCCCGGCGGACGACTAACAATGGCCCAAGCACGAGAAGCGAAAGTATACGTCAACGGTAGTCTGGTTGGAACTCATCCGGACCCAGAACAGCTCGCCGAACAGATCCGCGAAGCCCGCCGCCGTGGCGACGTGAGCGATATGGTCAACGTCTCAGTGCGTGGCCGAACCCAAGAGGTCATCATCAACGCCGATGCAGGCCGGGCTCGACGCCCGCTGATCGTCGTCGAAAACGGCGAACCACTACTCGGAGACGCCGAAATCGAAGCAGTCGACAACGGCGACCTCGAATTCGAGGATCTCGTCGAACGTGGCTACGTCGAGTTCATCGACGCCGAAGAGGAAGAAGACATCCTCGTGGCGGTCGACGAAGACAACATCACCGACAGCCACACGCACCTCGAAGTCGATCCCTCTTTGGTGTTCGGGATCGGTGCAGGGATGATTCCGTATCCGGAACACAA
>PWFE01000163.1 GCA_003554115.1 Haloferacaceae archaeon
AACTTCGTCTGGGATGCTGTCTCGCTGGACTGGGATGCCCAACGCGAGTTCCAGGCCGAGATGGTCGACCGACTCGATTCGGCCGACGAGGTCCGAATCGTCGCGGGCGACGAAACCGATCTCACCTTTTCGGTCGCTGGCAACGAGACGCTCAACGACTATGGCGAAAAGAACCTGCCGGGCGGCGAGGTCTTTACCGCCCCGGTTGCCGACAGCGTCGAGGGAACCGTCTACTTCGATATCCCGCTCTACCGGCAGGGCCGTAAAATCGAGGACGTTCGGCTCACCTTCGAGAACGGCAAGGTCATAGAGCACAGCGCCGAAACTGGCGAGGACCTGCTGACCGAGATCCTGAATACGGACGACGGCGCACGCCGGATCGGCGAGTTCGGCGTTGGGATGAACCGCGCCATCGACCAAGTCACCTACAACATGCTATTTGACGAAAAAATGGGCGATACGATCCATCTGGCGGTAGGCTCGTCCTACGCCGAGACCGTCGGCGAGGACAACGAACGCAACGAGTCGGCCGAACACGTCGACATGATCGTCGACATGAGTGAGGATTCGAAAATCGAACTCGACGGCGAAATCATCCAAGAGAACGGCACGTTCGTCTTCGAAGACGAGTAGTTCGGAGGTAGCCACTTACTACTGCCGTCGCTGGCGGCGTATAAAAAATTGGACGAACGGTAGGAACTGCTTACTCTTCGTCTTCGTTGATATCGAGTTCGAACTGTTCGTTTTCCGTGACCGCGTTGAGCACAACGCTCGTGTTGGATTCTCGAATGTCGACGTCGGTCAGCAGCTCTTTGATCTGGCTGTTCATGCCGTCGGTGTCGGTGAACTTACCGATGGCGATGATGTCGTAGTCACCGGTTACCTCATACACACTGACCATCTGTTTTTGCTGGCGGAGTCGGTCAGTGATTTCCGGGAGCGCGCTGCCCTCGACTTTGAGGTGGATCACGGCGGTCACGTCGTAGCCCAGTGCGTCGTAGTCGACGATTGGGGTGTAGCCGTTGACTACTCCCTCGGCTTCGAGATCACGGAGGTGATTCGAGACCGTGGTGACTGAGACGTCGAGATCTTCGCCGAGGCTTCGCAGGCTTGCGCGTCCGTTGCCGAGTAGTGCATTGATCAACTTCGCATCGAGGTTTTCGTACGTCATTACAGTTTACCACTCACCGGGGGGATTAGAATTTTACGAATATCCAATTTCTCAGAATTCGCGGGGTAATTGCACTAAGCGACAAGATCTTTATACTGGCAGTGAATGATTGAGGTGTCCACAACATGACGGAAGAAAACGTTGCCACTGATGGTGGATTGACCGAAAAAGAACAGGCAGTAATTGACGAAATCGAAGAAGAGGGAATCGACTTCCTTCGACTACAGTTCACGGATATCCTCGGTGTTGTTAAGAACGTTTCAGTTCCGGCCCGACAGGCAGAGAAAGCCTTTACCGACGGGATCTACTTCGACGGATCATCGATTAGCGGGTTCGTCCGTATTCAGGAATCGGACATGCGGCTCAAACCCGACCCCGATACGTTCGCCATCCTGCCATGGCGAAAAGACGAGGAAAGCGGTGCTGCACGCCTTATTTGTGACATCATCGATACGTCGACTGGCGAGCCGTTCAAAGGCGACCCACGCTATGTGCTGAAAAAGGCGATCAGCAAGGCCGAGGATCTCGGCTACGATGTCAACGTCGCACCGGAACCGGAGTTCTTCCTGTTCAAACACGACGAGGACGGCTACGCAACCACCGAATTCGCCGACCAAGGCGGCTACTTCGATCTCGCACCAAAGGATCTTGCCAGCGACGTTCGACGTGACATCATCTTTGCGCTCGAAGACATGGGCTTCGAGATCGAAGCCAGCCACCACGAGGTCGCCGAGGGTCAGTACGAGATCAACTTCGAGTACGACGACGCACTCACCACCGCCGACAACGTGGCGACGTTCCGAACGGTCGTCCGCGCGGTCGCAGCACAGCACGACCTGCACGCGACGTTCATGCCAAAACCAATCCCGAAAATCAACGGCTCGGGAATGCACACCCACATGTCGCTGTTTGAGGACGGCGAGAACGCCTTCCACGACGGCGACGACGAGTTCGACCTGAGCGAGACAGCCCACTCGTTCCTCGCCGGTATTCTCGACCACGCGCAGGCAATCTGTGCAGTCACCGATCCAACGGTCAACTCCTACAAACGCCTAGTGCCTGGCTACGAGGCACCAGTGTACGTCGCTTGGTCGGACCGCAACCGCTCGGCGCTTATCCGCAAGCCAGCAGCCCGCGTCCCAGCCGCCAGCCGTATTGAGGCTCGCTTCCCCGATCCGTCCTGTAACCCATACTTGGCGTTCGCCGCGCTTCTCACCGCCGGTATCGACGGCGTCGAACGCGGTCTCGAAGCACCGGACCCAGTCCGCGAGAACATCTACGAGTTCGACGAGGCAAAACGAAGCGAGTACGGCATCGAGACGCTCCCAGGCAACCTTGGTGAGGCAATCGACGCCCTCGAATCAGACGAGGTTATTCTCGACGCACTCGGTCCGCACGTTGCCGAGAAGTTCGTCGAAGCCAAATCTGCCGAGTACGACGACTACCGAATCGACGTCTCGCAGTGGGAACTCGACCGTTACCTCGAAACGTTCTAAGGTCGCCCCGGCTCCAATTTCTTTCTTTTTGCTGTTAGGTGCCCAGCAGTGGCAACAGTAGGATACAACTAACCGCGAGCCCGCTTGCGAAAGCTGCTCCTACTGTCGACACTACACCGGCGTACGCCATCATCCATAATCCTCCAGCGACCATCAGTCCGACCACGGCGACCGGCAGCGAGACGGGTGGGGCCGCAGTCAGCCGTTGGGACCACCGATACCAGATTCCTGCGCCGGCGACCGCCGTCCCAATCGCAATCGCCGCCTGTGTGAGTTCGCGCGCATGGCCTGCCTCGGCGGCGACTGCGAGGCCGACAACAGCTATGACTGCTGCAAGGCCGAACAGTCGATCCGGGCGAAGTCGCTCGCCGTCTCGGCCAACTGTGAGCCCGACCATGAGAATCATCCCGCCGATGAACAATCCAGCAGCAACATCTCGTGGATAATGGACCTCTAAGACGAGCCGTGAGAGACCGACCAGTCCAATAACCCCGGAAGCTGCGAGATACCGAACGCGTCGTCGGCCAACCGACAGAAGCACCGCGAGCCCTCCGTATACGACGGTTGCGGCAACGGTATGACCGCTGGGAAACGCAAAGCCGCTGGCGTCGGCCTCGCTTGCGACGAAACTTCCAACTACAGCCGGGAGGCCAGCGGGATCGAGCGGCATCGCGGCGGGCCGCGGAAGCGAAGTCGCCGTTTTAATCGTCAGTACGATTGCCAGTCCGATCACGGCGAAACTGACACAGACAACCGCAATCGGCCGAGCCGCTTCGATGTATCGCGGGCCGATCCAGTACAACAACGAGAGGCCCACGAGCACGAACCACGCATCTCCCACCAGCGTCACGAACGCAAACAGCACAACTACGAGATCGAAAACAGAGACCAGCGGACTCACCATCGTGGCTCGACGTTCGCGCGCAGTATATAAACAGGGCGGGGTTGCGGTCAGTTGCGTCGGTCGCGCGCCATATCAATCGCCTTTCCGGGCACACCAAGAAGGTTCAGACCGACGCCAACAGCGATGAAAACAACATAGAGGCCGAGCGTCGACAAAAAGATGATAACCATTGCTGCAATGGCAAGCCAGTCGCTTTGGAACAGATAGAAGGCTCCAAGCGTCAGCGCGGTGCCGTACAGCAAGACGAGATACGGCCCCCAACCGCGGGCATGCCCTCGGCGCATCTTCGAGCGCACGTACCGTTTGAGCTCGGATTCGACGCTGGGTTTGTCGACCGTTCTGTTGCGAACGTCGGCCTCAAAAGCCTCAAGATCGGCTCGCAGTTCGTCGACGCGGTCGTCGATCTCGCCGATGTCGGGGGCTCCGCGCGGCTCAACGCGATTTTTCTCGGCGACACCACTCGTCTCTCCGGCGTCGTCGGTCGACGCCTCACGTCCCTCAGGCGGCATATGTTCTACATCTTGGCTGCCGGCCTGTTGTAACTGCCGGTCGGCTGACGTTGCCTGATTGTCATCGGTTGCCTTCGATTGGTCACCAGCACCGTCGGTTTCAGTTGAAAACGGCGGACCATCGTCGGCTTCATCAGCGAGAACAGCGTTAACCACCGCGCCGAGAATGACGAGAATTGCCGCGAAATAGAGCCATGTCACCAACAGCAGAATCCCGCCGACAACGCCGTAGGCCTCGTACTGGCCGGCGTTGGCAGCGTAAATCTGAAACCCCGCCTGCAGCAACGTCCAGCCGACTCCCGCAAACAGCGCGCCGGGCAGTGCCTCCCGAACCGGGATCGGCGGGTTCGGGAACTGCCGGTACATCGGCAAAAACGCTACCGTCAACACCGCGGGCAGCGCAAGAATGCTCACAATCCGGCTTGCAGGTCCAAGCGGGAGCGCGGCAAGCACGGTTCCGGCGGCGACCATTACACCCACGCCGACCCCGATCCCGATCAGTACCGCTGTCGCGTCCTTAATTTCACTGACGAAGCTTGATGTCTCGATCTGGCCGTAGATCGACAGAAAGGCGGTGTCCAGCGCGCGAAACACCTTGAGCGTACTCCATGCCAACACGCCGACACCGACGACTGTCGCGCCACCGCGGCCCGGTGCGTCCGCAATCGCCCCCGCGATTGCATCTTCACCCGCGGGTGTCAGAAACTCTTGGGTGAGTCCGACCAGCTGTTCTGCCATCGCATCACCGGCAATCGTTGAGGCCACAACCAACACCAACAGCAGTGCGGGCAACAGCGAGACAAAGGCGTAGTAGGCGACGCTGGCAGCCAGAAACGTGATCTGTTGGTCCTGTGCGGTCTCGATGACCTGCTTTGCCGTCGAGAGCCGCGAGCGAGTCGGAGAGGTCACTGTATGATCAGTCTGCAAGCGTCCAAATAGTATCACGGATATTTCGTCTTCGTAGAACGTTAGTAGCTGGTTATTACAGTGCAGTAGTCACTCACTACCAAGCAGGAACTCGTCAGTCAGCAGCGGGCGCGGCGGCTTCGCGAATCTGTTCGACCGTCGCGTCTGTTTTAAATGCGGTACCACTGTAGTGGGCCTGCGAGGCCTCGTAACCGGCGTTCCGGATATCGGTTATAAACTCGTCCATCGAGTTAGCCGGGACTCCCCACTGCTTGCAGAGCCGGTGTTGGTCGTAGTGGGTCGGGGTATCGAGTTCGGATTCGAGCGTCGACAACAGACGGTCGGCCCGGCTGGCGGTACCCATTTCGGGGCTCAACTGCGCACGCACGTTGCTCACGAACTCGCTGTCTTTGACCGTGCCGAGCCAGAGCGGGCCCGCCGTTAGGGTTCGACTACTCTCACAGACTGGACACTTCTCAGGCACTGATTGCGGGTAGTGGCCGAACTCGTGTCGACGGACGAGACAGTCCTCGCAGTGATGAACGAAGCCGAGGTTTTCCAGCAGGCTGTCGGCCGCCGTCGCCCGATGGTCGAGTTCGAGATACGTCCGTGCATAGTGCCGCGAGACGTGCGAACAGATCGGCTGGGCAGCCACATCGTAGCGGGCAGCGGTTCGGATCAGGGCCGAAAGCAGCGTTCGAAGCCCCATCTCGGGGTGGTAGTCGGTGTTCTGGGGTACTGCGCTGTATTTCCGAATGCCGCTCTGAAGGTGGGCGCCACACAGCGGTGCGGTATCGGTCGCAGTCACACAGACGAGATTACGAGTCGTGGCGAAGGCGGCATCAGCAAAGGGAATTGGTGTGCCGAACGGATCGAGGTCGACCACATCGAACATCGATTCGTGAAGGAGGGCGTTGACGTTCCGCTGTTCGGTTGTGCCCGTGAGGTCGTTTCGCGCGAGATTTGCCTTTGCGAGTTCGACGGCCTCGCTGTCGATATCACAGCAGGTGACGTCGTACCCCTCGTTTGCAGCCCGGACCCCTCGGATCCCGGAGGCAGCCATCGCATCCAGATACGTCGAGACCCGTGGTTCGCGCTTTTGATAGGCCCGGAGGACCGCGACCGTGATATCGCGGTTGAGCTCCATCGTCGGGTTGAAAAAGACGCCGTCGCCGCTGCCCTCGCTGGTGCCGTCACGAGGTTGGTCGACCTCGATTGTTAGGCCCCCTTCGGTGAGTTCCATACCATGAGTCGACCAACCCACTCAAAAAAGGATGCGACCCGCATCGAACCTGTTTTTATGTCGCTGTGAGTAGGGCCGCTGTGGCCGAGATCGATGACTGGCGAGCGGCACTCACAGCTGCCGGCGAGCTACAGCCCGAAATCGTCACTCGAATACTGTCGATTCACGGCGACCGCGGACAGCGAGCCATCGAAGCCGTCTCGGAACGTCGGGTCAAACGCTACCGCGATTTTACGGTGGTCGTCGGCTACGACGAAGAGTACGTTGTCGAAGACGGCGGCTGTACCTGCAAAGACAGCCAGTATAATCTCGATTCGGCCGACCCCACACAACGGTGTTGGCACGCACTCGCAGTCGAAATCGCCGAACGGATCGATGCGGTCGACGACCACGACATGTGGTACTCCGACGTTCGCGAGTTCATTTGAAAACAGGCCGTATGAACTGCTTACGCTGTAGTAGGCATCGACTACTCAAGGAGTGAATCGAACTCATCGAGCAGCTTGGTCTCCGAGATCGGTTTCGTTACGTAGCCGTCGGCACCGGATTTGGCTGCCTCGCGCATCTTTTCTTCCTGTTCGACACTCGTACACATGACGATAATCGTCTCCGGTGAGCGACGTTTGATCTCCTTGAGCGCTTCGAGACCGGTCATCTCGGGCATGATGATATCCATCGTGATCACATCTGGTGTAAGTTCTTCGAACTTCGAGACGGCCTGCTTTCCGTTTTCGGCCGTATCGACGACATCGAACCGATCATCAAGCGTGTCGGAGACGATCGTTCGCTGAAACGATGAGTCATCTACGACAAGCGTCCGATACGTCATACTGGTCCTGCGATGGAAGCGTATAAAGTGCTTATCCATGCGGTATCTGTCAGCCTCCCGGTTTTTTACGTGGGAGTCGTGATCGCCGCTGCAATCAGCGGGCCGAAGACGGCCGCGAGTCCAGCAGTGACCCATCGGTCGAGTGGTCCGCCAGTGAGCACCCCAACCGCAAGCAGTCCGCCAGCCACTGTAAGTCCCGCCAGTGGGAACCATCTGCGGCGTCTGGATCGGTTGTGAGTGGTCGACCGCGTGCCGTAGACGACGCCTGCGACAAACACCACCACGGCACTGACCGCACCAGCGGCAGCCCCCGTTAGCAGGCTGCCGGCAAGCAACAGGCCTGCTAGCAGAACGCAACCTCCTTCGAGTAGCCGCGGTCGAACCCACGATGGTGGCTCGCCGTAGTGACCTGCGTAGGCCGCCGCCGGGAGGAACACACCAACTGCGAGCAGCGAGCCAAGCAGCGCGGCCTCGACTGTTGAGCCGAACTGGCGAATCGAATCCGCTAGCACACCGGCAGCCGCGATACCTGCGGTGACTGTCACTGCTTTTGGTGGCAACACCGTCGACGGCTCGTCGTCCGTATGGATCGCATACGCTGCAAACGGATAGCTACACAGCGCACAGACAACCGCCGCCGAATAGAACTCACCGAGCGTTATGAGGACGAACCCACCGAACGCACCACCGAGAACAACACCGGCAACGAGCGCCAACTCGGGGGCATAGCGGTTCATATCCATTCTTCGGGCGGCAGCAAAAAGAACAGCCCGGTTGTCAGGGGCTCCAGCGGAAGCGTTTAATCGGCACCCTGAGTACGGACAGGTATGCCGAACTGTCCACTGGCGGATGACTGCCCGAGCTTTTCGGAGCGAATCAAAGGCATGGGCTGTCAGCATTACGGTGATCGCGGCGGCGCAGAGTGGTGTCAACACTACAGTATGCCGATCCGTGAACTCAAACAGCAGCCGATCCAACCCGGCGAGGAAGTGATTGTCGAGGTCACAGACATGCACGAAAGCGGAGCAGGTGTCGGCCGAACCGAAGACGGCTTTATTGTCTTCATTGACGGCCTGCTACCTGATGCGCGCGCAAAGGTTCGAATCGACCGTGTGCTGTCGAACCACGCCAAAGCCAACGAGGTAATCGAACGTCTCCCGCTCGAAGCCGACGAGGAGTCCGATGCCGAGACTGACGCTGAGACCGACAAGGACGCAGCCGACGACAGCGATGGAGACGACAACTCGACCGGTCGACGTGGGCCGGACCGAGACCGCTTGGGCAGCCGCGAGAACTTCTGGGGCGGCTAACTCTCTGTCAGGAGTGTGTCGCGCCGGTGGACAGTCAGAACTGTAGCTTTTTCCGCACCCCCTCCGAACGACTAGCTATGACAGACGGGACCGACAGTGACGACCCGGTCGAAGTGGGGGACGTCGGAACAGATGTCGAGACGCTGCTTGAACGAGCTGGCTTCGATCCCGACACGAACGTATTGACGCGCAGACAGGCCGAAGTGCTCGCCTTTCGGGAACGTGGCATGCGACAGCGGGATATCGCCGACCGACTGGGTACCTCGCGGGCCAACGTTTCTAACGTTGAGGCCAGCGCGCGTGAAAACATCGCCAGAGCCCGCGAAACTGTCGCATTCGCGGAGGCAGTGGCCGCGCCGATCCGTGTCGAGATTCCTGCCGGCACGGATCTGTTCGACGTCCCGACAATGGTGTACGACGCCTGTGATCCAGCGAGCCTGAAAGTCAACTACACTGCTCCAGAGCTCATGACCGCGATCAGTGAGGCCGCAGACGGCGCAATCGAAGGCCGGGCAGTTCACGAATCGCTTCTCGTTGGTGTGACCGACGACGGCGAGCTTCGGATTCGACAATCAGGCGAGTAGGCACTGCCTACCAGGTCTCGATAATCCCGTCTTTGATATCCTCAACACAACCCACACAGTCAGTGTGGTCCGGATCGAAACAAGCTGGTTTTCCCTCACTGTCGAGAGCGACTGCGCGCTTTTCGGCATGTCGACGACAGACAATTTTGGCACGGTTTTCGTCGTCGACCGGCAGCTCATCGAGAATCGCCGCGCGCCGGGGCTCGCCTTTGCCCTCGGCGTAGGCTCTGCGCGCGCGTTCGTACTGTCGGCCGAGTTCGCGTAACCGCTCGGAGACGAACCCGTCGAACCGCTCGTCCATATCCGCTGTTCGGCGGCCAGTTGTATAGCTCCGTTGCTGGTCGACGCTGCGAACGCGTCAACACCACCGACTCGATATTCCCCGGCGCAGTCTATCGGTTTTACATTCACTGTCCGCCCGATACCTTTTATACGATGAGGGGCCAACCTCCACATGTCTCCCATTGAAAATAGAGCGGAGACAGTCAAACCATGAGTGAGTTGCAGACACACGCAGCCGAGATAGCCGAACAGTTCTCGGATCATATCGACGTCAGTACCGACGAAATCGAAACCAAGCTCCAGCGACTGGTAACCGAATACAAAGTCCCAGTCGACGAAGCCAAACGCAGCGTCACCAACAGCTACCTCGACGAAGCAGATATCGACCGCGAGGAGCTGGGCCGTGGCGGTGCCGAATCGGTCTTGGTCGGCGAGATTGACCAAGACGAACAGTGGGTCGACGTCACAGTCAACGTTGTCGAGCTGTGGGAACCCCGCAGCGACTCGATTTCGCAGGTCGGCCTGGTCGGCGACGAGTCCGGCCGCATCAAGTTCGTCTCGTTTGCGACCTCCGAGCTCGACGAACTCGAAGAGAGCGCGAGCTACAAGCTCTCGAACGTCGTCACCGACGAGTATCAAGGTGATTACTCGATCAAACTCAACCGGACGACGACGATCACGGAACTCGACGAAGAGATCGAGGTTGGCGACAACTCGACCACTGTCGAGGGCGCACTCGTCGACGTCCAGTCCGGCTCAGGACTAATCAAACGCTGTCCGAAGGAGGGCTGTACGCGCGTCCTTCAGAACGGTCGGTGTTCGGAACACGGCGAGGTCGACGGCGAGTTCGACCTCCGCATCAAGGCCGTCGTCGACGACGGCCACGAAGTTCACGATGTGATCTTCAACCGCCAAGCCACCGAGGAACTCACCGGTATCGAACTGGAGGCGGCCAAACAGCAGGCGATGGACGCCCTTGATACGACCGTCGTCGCCGATGGCATCCGCGAGGATATCGTCGGCCGCTACTTCCGGATTACTGGCCCTACACTTGGCCGGTATGTCTTGGCAAACGAGTTCGAACAGCTGTCTACGCCGACAGATACCGACGCAATCCTGACCAAAGTGAGGGCCCTCCAATGAGCACTGATCAGTCCGTCCCAACCCGAGAAGTCGCCCAGCGCGTGTTTGCCGAGGAGTTCAACGCCGCAAGCTACACGTTCAAAGAAAGCGATGACGACCGCGCGCCCGTCTACGCGCTGTTGCCGACCGGCGAGCGCGCCAACCGCGTGTTTTTTGTTGGCACGCTGACCGAAACCGACGACGTCGGCGAGGACAACGAGTACTGGCAGGGTCGGATCGTCGACCCGACGGGGACGTTTTTCGTCTACGCCGGCCAGTACCAGCCCGAAGCCGCCAGCACGCTCCGCGAACTCGAACCGCCCGCCTACGTTGCAGTGGTCGGCAAACCCCGAACGTACGAAACCGACGACGGCAACGTGACTGTCTCGGTGCGGCCCGAATCGATCACTCCAGTCGACGCCGCAACGCGTGATCGCTGGGTGGCCGAGACCGCCGAGCGCACACTTGAGCGGATTCAAGCGTTCGACGACGAGGCCAACGAGTACGCCCGCATGGCCCGCGAGCAGTACGGCGAGGAGCTCTCGACGTACAAACAGGCGGTCGTTGCGGCACTCGAAAGCCTTGACGACGAGTCGACTGACAGTGTCGAGAGCCAATCCGAGACGACTGTTGACGGCACACCAGAGCCATAGGTAGCCGTAGGCTACTGGACGACCTTTTTATACAGCAGTGTTCACGCCCGCTGTGAGCGTGTCTGACAAACGATTAAGTAACTAGGGTGCGGCAGTCCGTACAGAGAGGTCAGTACGGATGGGAAACAAAAACAAGACGATCTCGTTTCGGGTCAACGAAGATGCCTTTGAGACGCTCAGAGAAATCGCCGAACAGCGCGACATCTCGCTTTCGGCAGTGTTTCGGGACTACGTCGACATGCTCGTCGAACACGACGGCCAGATCAATGTCGTCCCCGAAGGTGAGTTTGAGCCACTAGCCGGCGACGACAGCGAGTTTCCGCCAACCGTCGAGGTACCAAAGAGCTTCATTCGGGAACACGAGCGTCTCGAACTCGAAGCCCAGCATCTCCGCGAACAGTTGGAAGAACACAAACAGTACATTACCCATCTCCGCGAGCAGGTCGACGAACACGACGAAGAGGTCATTTTTCTCGAAGACCTCGACAGCGAGCGTGACGAACCTTCCTTTCAGATCGGTTGATTCTATCTCCCGTCGGTGAGTTCGCGTTTGGCTTCGTACAGTTCGTCGCTTCGATTGCGGCCGGATTCGGTTTTCGCGAGTGCTTCGGCGGCTTCAAGGGTGCGGACTGACTGGTCTAAAAATGAGAGAATGTCGCCCGAATAGGCGTA
>PWFE01000092.1 GCA_003554115.1 Haloferacaceae archaeon
AGAATCTAGTCTAGTAATTATCTAGTTTCGCTCTGATTCCCTCTGTTCGTCAGACGCTCGTGAGGGTTCCACCCGAAACGAAGGGGTGGGGGTGTTGCAATCCGCCTTTTACAATCTGATCGGTTAATCCATTCTCACCGACAACGTACTCGCCCTCGAAAGATCAATGTCTATCCATCAAACCGCCCCACCGTAGTTCTGTCCAACACAATACTCAAATCCAACAGAGAGTCAAAACCCAACAGACAGTCGACATCATCTTACTGTCTCTCTAAGGCCGAAAAACGACCTGAACCGCCAATATATGGCCGATAGAACCGCTAATACGGGACCCACAGTTCTTCGTCTGACGCAGTGCTTAAGTGTACCCGGCAGCCACACTGTTGCATACGCTCCTCTACACGCGCGGATGCGGGGGGTGCGGGAGCTCACATGATGGGTCTGCTCACAAATCTCAGAGACAGCATTTCACGGGTCACAGACCGGCTGTTTGCGTCCGACGAGCCGAAACGAATCGGCATCTACGGGCCACCGAACGCCGGGAAAACGACCCTTGCAAACCGTATCGCACGCGACTGGACTGGCGATGCCATCGGGCCTGAAAGTCACGTTCCACACGAAACACGGCGGGCCCGCCGCAAGGAGGACGTCGAGATCGAACGCAACGGCAAGTCGGTCTCGATTGACATCGTCGACACACCCGGGGTCACCACCAAGGTCGACTACAAGGAGTTTCTCGACCACGACATGGAGAAAGACGACGCCATTCGTCGCTCCCGAGAAGCGACCGAGGGTGTCGCCGAAGCCATGCACTGGCTTCGCGAGGATGTCGACGGCGTAATCTACGTCCTTGATTCCTCGACCGACCCGTTCACGCAGGTCAATACCATGCTCATTGGGATCATCGAGAGCCGTGAGCTGCCGGTGCTCATCTTTGCGAACAAAACCGATCTTGAGGATTCGGACGTCCAGCGTGTTGCCGATGCGTTTCCGGACCACGAAACGGTCCCACTTTCCGCACTGGAAGGCAACAACATGGACGAAGTGTACGACAAAATCGCGGAGTACTTTGGATAATGCCAGAAGCAACGCCCACCGATTCGGACACCGGCGTCCAGATCGACCTCATCAGCGGCGCGCGCATGGATGGGCTCCGAAGTATGGAAAAGATCCGGCTCATTCTCGATGGGGTCCGAGAGGGCAACATAGTCATTCTCGAAGAGGGCCTTTCGCCCGACGAAGAATCAAAGCTCATCGAGGTGACGATGACCGAGATCAGCCCGGATGACTTTTCGGGTATCGAAATCGAATCATATCCCCGCGCCGAGACGGCCAATCAGAGTTTCCTCGATAAACTCATGGGCCGCGAATCGACGAAAAAGCTCACCGTCATCGGGCCAGCCAACCAGATCGAAACGCTTCATAAGGACGAACAGCTGATCAGCGCGCTGGTTTCGCGGAAGTAACCGATGCCACACCAGTGTACCAACTGCGGCCACACGTTCCCCGATGGCTCCAAAGAGATGCTGTCGGGCTGTCCGGACTGTGGCGGCAACAAGTTTCAGTTCAAACCTGCCGGCAGCCGCACCGACGACGCTCCGCAGTCGACATCGACACCCGATAGCTCACGTTCGAATCCGGCCACCGCCGATCCGTCGACACAGCAGCCGTCGGCTCCCGAATCATCTCAATCACCGTCTGAATCAGCGGAATCTCCACCTGAAACAGAGGGGGTTACCGATGACTCCGGCTTCGTTTCGAAAACACCGAAAAACGCGGACGAATCGCCAGCCCAGTCGTCGGCTCGCTCGGAGGTCGTCTCCTCATCAGAGTTCACTGCCGTCGGTTCGAACCCTCCGTCGGCCACAGACGATACCGAATCAACCGCAGACCAGCCCGTCGACTCGAAACCAGAGACTCCTGCCGAGTCGGCATCTTCCTCCGAAACCGACAACGCGGTCGACGAAGGCGAGTCAGATGAATCGAACCTCGATCAACTCAGAAAAGAACTCAACAATCAGTTCGAAAGCATCCGTATCGTCAGCCCCGGCCAGTATGAACTGAACCTCATGGAGTTGTACGACCGCGAAGAGTACATCATCTCGCTGCGCGAAGACGGCCGGTACGTTATTGAAGTCCCGGATGGCTGGGGAGACTCATAACTCGGCTGTTCGGTTCTGGTTGATACAGTTTTGTTCAGCTCAGTTCGGTTCGGTTCAAGTCAGTTTAGTTCTGCTCGCTTCGAAATTCATACTTTTCAGTCAATCTGGGCTGTACGTGACTATCCATCCAGCTAGTTTGAGCCCAGCCAGACAGACCAGTGGCCTTTGTGCACAAGACAACCGATTCAGGGACTCTCCAGAAGTGAACAACGTTATGCAGGTCCCCATGTTAGAGCCGTCCATGTTTGCCTACGACACGGTACTCACCTGTAGTCGACCTACTGACGTTTCGGTTACCCGGAGGGGGCTCTAATGCGCGTTGTCGCCAAGTTCGGCGGAACGAGCCTCGGCAGCGGCGACCGTATCAACCGGGCTGCTGATTCGATAACCGCGGCCGTTGAGGCAGGCCACCAGATCGCCGTCGTCGCCAGTGCGATGGGCTCGACAACTGACGACCTGCTCGATGAGATCAACTTCGAGGCCTCGGATGCAGACCGTGCCGAGATCGTCTCGATGGGCGAACGAACTAGTGTTCGAATGCTCAAAGCCGCCCTTACGGCACGCGGTGTCGACGCCCTCTTTTTAGAGCCGGGCTCCGAGCAGTGGCCGATTATCACCAACGATCTGGGCGAAGTCGACGTCGAAGCAACCACCGAACGCGCCTCGGCACTCGCTGCGGAACTCGACGGCGTTGTCCCCGTTATTACGGGCTTTTTGGCACAGAACGCCGAGGGCGAAATCACTACTCTCGGTCGGGGTGGCTCCGATACAACCGCCGTCATGCTTGGCAACTACATGGACGCCGACGAGGTCGTGATCGTCACTGACGTCGAAGGTGTGATGACCGGCGACCCACGCGTCGTCGAAGGCGCACGAAACGTGGGCCGGATTTCGGTCGACGAACTTCGAAATCTCTCGTTCCGCGGTGCGGAAGTCGTCGCTCCCAGCGCACTCTCATACAAGGACGAACACCTCGGCGTTCGGGTCGTCCACTACCAACACGGCGATCTCCTCACGGGCGGCACCCAAATCGAAGGCAAGTTCAAAAACCTCATCGACATGCAAGAACAGCAGTTAGCCTGTCTCACGGTCGCCGGCCGGGCAATCCGAAACAGCCCTGGCATTCTGGCAGATCTCTCACAGGGACTGCGATCCGCCGAGATCAACATCGATGCGGTCGCAAGCGGGATGGACTCGATTACGTTCTACGTCGACAAAGAACGCTCTGAAAAAGCCGAGGCCGTTCTCCACGAGGAGGTCGTCAGCGGTACCACACTCTCAAGTGTCACCGTCGAGGATGGCATCGCCGTCATCCGCGTCACAGGCGGCGAACTCCCCAACCGGCCGGGGATCATTCAGTCGATTCTCACCCCGATTTCGGATGCCGGCATCAACCTTCAGGACGTCATTACGAGCGCGACTTCGGTCGCGCTGTTCGTCGACTGGGATGACCGCGAAGAAACCCTTGAGATCGTCCAAGACCACGTCTGAACCGACGGTAGCGACCAACTACCTTTATATTTGAACGTCTACCGCGAGCTGCTCTCAGTTAGACAGTTGGTCTGATTTATAACCACCACGTGGCTGCCGTTCGGACATGTGGGCGCGAGTATAAAAGTAGGATCCAGCAACCGGATCGCGTCGATCAGTCGTTGGTGACTGGATCGGCTGCCGTCGCGTCGACGCCGTCGACTTCGATTGCACCCGTCAGTTCGGTGTGTGGGTACGGCATGTCGACGCCTTCGGCATCAAAGCGGTTTTTGACGGCTTCGACCCATTTCGTCTTGACACTACCAGCACTCGTTTTGTGTGGGTCGACCCAGACGCGACCGTTGAGCACGACGGCGGAGTCAGCCAGTCCGGTAACTGGGGCGGTTGGGGCTGGCTCCTCAAGAATGCCGTCGATCTTGTTTCCTTCCTCGATGATGATTTCGCGGGCGAGATCGATGTCAGCATCGTAGTCGATACCGAAATCGAACGGCACCCGGCGCGTATCGTTGGCGGTGGGGTTCATCACAACCGCGCTCGCCAGATCGCTGTTCGGCACCGTCAGCTGTTCGTTGTTGAACGTATCGAGTTTACTGACTCGAAGGTCGATATCCCGGACGACACCAGTGTTACCGTCCCATTCGATGTAGTCGCCGACCTCGAACGGTTTGTCCTTGAGAATGAAGATGCCGGCAACGAAGTTCTCGATAATGTCACCAGCGGCGAACGCCAAGCCGAGTGCGAGCGCGCCAGTAATCGTCGCGAACGCTGAGAGAATCGCCGGAAAGCCCGCAACCGTTGCAGCGATTGCGACCGCACCGAACACTGCAATCGCGGCGGCGATACTCGATCCGAGACTCACGACTGCCGATGAGAAGTTACGCGCATCAAGTGCACGTTTCGTCACTCGGACGAGCACCGATTTGCCTACCGTATACAGTATTACGAACGTTACCAGAAATGAAACGACTGTAATTCCGAACGAAACCAAGACGTTTCCATACAACTCCATGAACTCGCCGAAGCTTGTGGGGAGTCCCTGTAACAACAATGGATCTACCATATCACGGGGAATCACTGAAAAAATATAAATGTATGTTTGTCAGTCGACGTTTTTGATAATTCTATGATCCTGACCGAAGTCGCGTCCCGATCTGTTTCGGGAGTCCCGCCTCGTCGACGGCCGCAATCACTCGATCAATGTCATACTCGACGCGGTGTAACTCGACATCCACACCTGCCTCGTCGAGGTCGACCACCGCAAACGCCGCCGTTGGTTCACCGTCGCGTGGCTGGCCGACGCTGCCCGGATTCAGCACGACACCCGACTCAAACGCTTTTATCGCCTGTATATGGGTATGGCCAAGGACAAGCAGGTCGACGCCCTCGCCGAGCATCGCTGGCGAGAACGACCGTGGGTAGGTGTACCGATCCGGATCGTCCGGATGGCCATGGACGATATGCACTCGGCCATCTGCAATCACCCGTTCGGTCGGTAGTGACTCAAGCCATGTGAGTTGCTCGTCGTCCAACTGTTTGCGGGCGTATTCGACGCCAGCCTTTGCCATCGGGTTGAAATACCTCCCACCGTCGACGGCGACCGCTCGGTCGTGGTTTCCCTGTACTGTCAGTGCGTCCAACTCCCGTATACGGTCGAGACACGCGGCCGGCCATGGATTGTAGCCCACACTATCGCCCGCACAAACCACTCTGTCGACTGGTGGCATCGCCGTCTCGACGGCGTTCAGGGCGGGTAGATTCCCGTGGACATCCGAAATCACTCCCAGACGCATACGTCGACAGATGCGAACAAGCCGGAAATTCGTTTGGGCCTACCAGACGGGGCCGTCGGTTCGCCGTGAGTCTGGCGGAGTCAGTCCCGGTTTTGAATCGAGCAGCTCCGCTGGTGGTTTCCACAGCTCATCAATCGGTGGCAGCGACCCGCTTTCGGCTGGAAGCTCCCACGGATCGAGTTGGTCGACGATCCGTGTCTGGTCGCCCTCCAGTTCCACTCGAAGCGTTGGCGTCAAGCTGCCGGCGAACGCGTGCCGCTGCTCGTCGTCGGAGAGTGCGCCGATTTCCTCAAGCGAGTCGACAGCGAGCGCCGGATAGTTCACAAATCCCTGAACGAGCAACTCCTCGCCGCACGGAACTCCGAGCCACGAGTAGGCCTGAAACGGCGCGGTCGCGGGGTTTGTAACAACGAGCCCCGAGCCGTTGAGCGGTCGGTACTCCCCGGCCAGCGAGTCGGCAACGAAGCCGTACAGTGCGTCATACCCTGCCAACCCCGGCGCGAAGGTGTCGACGTGGCTTGAGACGAACAGGTAGTACTGCCCCTCGTGGACCACGAGATGCGGGCGTTCGATCTCTTGGTTCACACAGACGCTATCGAAGATCGGCGGCCGGAACTCCCATTCGAGCGGATCACCGGTCGGCGAGACAGCAAGCCCGACACAGCCGTTGAACGCCTGCTGGTCGATCTCACCACTACAGTCGTCGGCGTCGACGGGCGTGTTCGACTCGAACAGCAGGTATCGCTCGCCCGTCTCGGGGTCTTCGAAAAACCACGGATCACGAAACGTGTAGGTCATCTCGCCGGATTGAGCCTGAGCCTGCGTTTCGTACCATTGTCCGTCGGGTTCTAACAGGAGTTCGTGGCTCCACAGTCCTTCAATTGTCAGCTGCTGGCCGCTCGAATCGAACTGGCCGCCGTGGGCGACCGCAAGCCGCTGGGTGTAGGTGAGTTCGTCGACGCGCTCGTCGCCAGCGGCCGTATAGTACAGGTACAACTCGCCGTCGTCGTACAGTGCTGAGCCGGCCCACTGACGGGTCCCTAACGCTTTTTCGCCGAACAGCGCACCACCCTCGGCCCAGTTGCGACCGTCTCTGGAGACGAAATATCGGTGTTCGGCAATGTCATGTCGGTCTCCCGGTGCGACGTCAGCCGGTGCAGTCAGCGAGATAAGCACCTGCCAGCCATCGACAGTCGCAATCTCGCCGTGTCGGTTCCGAAGCGGCCACGTATCCCAGATATGACGGTCGGGTGCCGGATCGAACTTCTCGATTTTATCGGTTTCGATGGGTGGTGCGACCGTTTCTGCTGTCCGCACGATTAGCGCCGCATGCTCGCGTTGCCATCGACTCCATTGGCGAGCGTTGAAGCCGTCGTGGTCGTTCATTGGTCCGCTCGAAACAACTCGACGGCCGGCCTGTCCGGCAGCGCGTTCATTGCGCCGGGTTCAGTCGTCGACAACCCGGCGACGGCGTTGGCGAACGCGAGCGTCTCGTCAGGACCGTTGCCGTCGGCCAACGCAGCGACTGCGCCGGCCAGAAAACCGTCGCCAGCGCCCGTCGTGTCGACGACGCTGTCGAGTTCGTAGCCCGGATGTGTCCACTCGCCGACGCCCCACGGTGAGGCCGGTCCTCCAACCGCCCGGACGCCGGATTTGCCTTCGGTCAGCAAGACGAGTTGTGGGCCGTACTCTCGAAGTCGGTCGACGAACTCGCCGTCAGTCGAAATCGCGGTCGGCTCGAAATCCTCTTTTGTGGCTTTTAGGACGTCTGTCCGGCGGAGCATGCGTTCGATTGTAAACGTCATGTCGTCTGTCCGCCACAGCTCCGGACGGGTGTTCGGATCGAACACGATCCCACAGCCGGCCTCGCGTGCGCGCTCGACTAACTCGAACGTAGCCGACCGCGATGGTTCGGCCGACAGCGTCACCCCGCCGACAACAAGCCAGTCGAGACGCTGTAAGGTTGCGGTGTCGACGACGTCTGTTTCAAGCACCGTATCGGCTGTCCGCTCGCGGTGGAAGCTGAACGACCGGTCTGCGTCGGCACCGTGGCTGACGAACGCGAGTGCGGTTGGGTTGTCCGCGTATGTGATGTACTTCTCGGGAATCTCCTCCCCGGCCAGCGTCTCGGCCAGCACCTCGCCGAATGGATCGGTCGACAGCGTCGTACACAGCCACGGTGTCTCGCCGAGTCGCGCCAGCCCAACGGCGACGTTTGTGGGTGCCCCACCCGGTCGACGGTGGAACGTCTCGACGGCCGAAATCGGGCCGGTGTCGTCTGGAATGAAATCGATCAACGCTTCGCCAGCAACCAGAACCGACCGGTCAGTCATCGCGTCGGTACCCTCCGTTCGAGTTTTGTTCCGCCCTGCGACCGGTTTGGTCATCTGTCTGTTGTCGGCCTGCCCACCAGCCGCTGGTCGGCTCGCTGGCTGTCAGTCGCTGTCTGTGTGGTCTCTCAGTGGTCGACTCGTCTTCCATGTTATTCGAAACTCTATCATGGTTGATTATAAGAGTAACTAGTATACAACGAGTGTTGTAAACACTTCTCGATTCAGTGTGGTCGAATCAGTTCGCTCGGTCGAGCCCAACCGGTTCATCGGCATCCTCGATGATAACGCGGGTCGCTTCAATATCCTCGATAATCGCCCCCCAACCGCCGACGCTGCGTTCGGTGCCGTCTACCTCGACGTACAGTGTCGCCTGTCCCGCCACCAGCGAGGGGTTCGACGCGTCCGTCGCACTCGTGGCAAGTTCGGTATCGGTTATCGTCCCAGTACACGCCACCGACTGGCCCGTCTCGGTGTCGTAGCCTTCAATGCTGACCGCCAGCGAGACGCCAGCTTCGACTAGCGGGCCAATGTCTGCGACGAGCTGGCGAATGTCGACGTATTCGGCGGGTAACTCGTTGCTGAGCTCCGAATACAGCGTCTCGCAGTGTTCCCACAGCGCGGCCAAAAAGTACCAGTGAAACACGTAGCTGTGGGTACGGTCATCGACCAACACGCCGTACTGGTCGACCGCATCAGGGTGGTGGAAAAAGCAGGTCTTCTCGCGGTCGACGAGTGCGACGAACGGTGCGGGCAGCCGGCGATACCGTGCTTCGCGGCAGCGTCCTTCGAATTCCTCGGCGGCCGGTGGCTCCCCGCCGTTTTCGGTGTGGACCGACAGATGGACCGCTACTCCGCGGTCGTGGGCAGCCTCAAGCGCATCGCTGAGCTGGTCGAGTTCGTCCATACTGGCCGACAGATGGATCTGGTGTGTCGACCCCTCGATGAACTGTCGGGTTCGGTCCAATACGGTTTCGAGCCGCTTGACGATGCTGACGTTGTTGTGTTTCAACTCGGGTTGTTCCCACCGAGTTTCAATCTCTTCGGCGGCAGCCTCGAACTGGCTGGCCCGCCCGCGGAGATCAGCCAACACGTCGGCCGGGTCGTGTGCGCGGGCCTGCAAGGTGTCTTGTTCGTACGTTTCGACATACCCGCGGTCGGCCAACGAGCGCAACACGTCGTAGATTCGCGGCCCCGGCACCCCGCTTTTGTCGGCGACCTCGGTTGCCGATGCAGTCCCCACCTCCAGCAACGTCGCGTACACCTCGGATTCGTACGGTGACAGCCCCGACTCCTCCAAGACGGTTGTGAACGTTTCGGTATCCATTACTCACCGCATAGTAACCGGTCCTCCTAAAGCGTTCGTCACGCAGCCAGCAGCCGCGCTGCTCTCAGGACGGCAGTGGTCCGTGTGGTTCGTCCTACTCGGTTCGGACGAACGTCACCGGGTAGGCGGCGGCTAACATCAGTGTCTGTGCGGTTGAGCCGAAAACCGCCTTTCCCGCGGGAGTCCGTTCTCGACCGCCGACAATCGCGAGATCGACGTCGTGGTGTTCACCGAGTTCTGCCAGCAGTTCGCCCTCGTCGCTGCCGTTGCCTCGTCGGGCTCGAATCTCGTGTTTGATCCCCGCCCCGGTCAACTGCTCGGTGAGTCGACGGACGCCGACCGCCCGCTCGGCAACGACATCGGGGGTAACCTCGCTGTCAGGGTCGAACTTGAGGCGCTCGCGGGCTGTGTCGTACTCGCCGTTCGAAAAGACGTAGCCAACGATAACCGTCGCGCCGGCTGGCTCCGCGATGTCGACTGCCGTTCGGGCGAGTTGTTTGATGGCTTCGTCGTCCTCGTTTTCGACGGCCACGAGAACTGTGTCGAGACTCATCGCTGGCCTCTCGTTGCCCGGCTGGTTACTCTTTCATGCTTCTCGCGTTGCGTCGTGCCCATACATCTGCTTTCGGCACGCCACACAAATATTTACTGAAAATCGAGTAAATACTTCATCATCGTTCCTGACGGCGTCGACGGACTCTTTTGAGCACCGATCCCAGCGTCGACATGACCATTTCGCCTGCTGTCGTGGTGCTGCCAGCGTTCACCGAGACTGAGTACACTTGTGACGCCTCGGAAGTCGCCCCATGGCTCGACGCCTACAGTTTCGACCAGCAGCTCGCCATTGCTGGCTCGACCCACCCGGTTCGCCACACAACCGACCCCAATCTGCTGCTCGCGCCGACCGGGATCGGAAAAAGCGCGGCGGCAACAACCGTTGGCGCACTCGCCGCCAGCGAGCAGATTGACCTCTCTGCGTCGACGATCATCACCGTCGGCATCGCTGGCTGTCGACCGGCTGCGGGCACGCTTGGGTCGGTGTTTGTGGCCGACCACATCGTCGACTGGGATATCAAACTCCGCACTGGCGAGTCAATCCAGCCAATGCAGTGGCTCACCAACGAATACGTCTGGGAACTCAACGTCGACCTCGTTGAGCGCGCTATCTCGGCTAGCCGTGGTATCGAGTTGGCTGACAGCAACCGCGCAGCAACAATCCGCGAACAGTACGACGACAACCGCCAACCCACGGTCGACGTCGGACCAACGGTCTGTGGAGACGAGGTGTACCACGGCTCGGTCACCGCCGCACAGGTCGACGAGCTGTGTCGATCCTACAGCATCGCGGGATTCGCCACAACAGAGATGGAAGACGCCGGCACTGCCACGGCGCTCGAACGGTTCGGTTTGCTCGATCAGTATATAAGTGTCCGCGCGGCGGCCAACTTCGACCGCGAACCGCCGGGTGGTGATCCAACCGAAAGCATCAAACAAGACGTGTTCGATCTCGGTATCGAAAACGCGTTTCGAGTTGGACGGACACTGGTCGACGAGTTCACGAGTTAAACGCCGCCTACTGCCGTTATAAACCGACTACTCGCCGTTTTCGATGGCGTACGTCACGCCGTCGCTGTCGACTGTTAGGCCGGCTGCACAGACTGCATGTTCGTACTCGGCCTCGTAGACGGCGGTTGCGGCTTCGGCCGCCTCCGCAACATCGAACTCATAGCTCGTCGGGCTGTTTTCTTCGTAGGTCGCCACAAGTGTCGGCTCATCGACTGCCTCGACAAGGAGTGCGTCATGCCGCACCGTGCCGATGTAGGCCTCGTCGTTACCGACGACACCGGCGATTCGGGGTGTGTTGTAGTCGTCCTTCTCATAGTCGAGTGCGAGCAGGCTCGCTGCCAGCGCGTCCCGCGGTGGATACCCCAGTTCGAGCTTTTCGGCAATAGGATCGACATGCGAGCCGTTGCCGACGACCGCGACATCGCCGTCGGTAGCTGGACCCTCAACTGTCCGAACGCAGTTGTACGACACGTAGGGATTGTCAGTTTCGGGTGCGTCGGCGGTCGGCCCAACGGTCAGCAGACTCTCGCGGTCAGTGATTTGGCGGTTCGGGAATGATCGCGAAGAGACGCGGTAGGCACCGACTCCTGGGCCGACAACGATGAAACGTCCGATGTACATACACTGTGTGTGGCCCGTTGCGGCCTAATAGGTGCTGATTCGGCTCTCGTCTGTGGGTTCGACCCGTGGGTCGGCGACACAGTCGACGCCCGAACCGACACGGTTTTGTGAACCGACCCACTCCCTTCGAATACGCAGTTCCATGGGGTAGTGGCCAATCCTGTTGCCTTCTGGGGGCAACGACCCAGGTTCGAATCCTGGTGGAACTATGACTTTCTTTCACCGCTATCGAACAAATCTCCAGCCGAAACATGGGGGTTTGTCCCGCATCCCAAAGCCCTACGTTTCGACTGCAAGTAGCGCGACTCGTTCGAGTAC
>PWFE01000161.1 GCA_003554115.1 Haloferacaceae archaeon
ACAGAATGCCCTCCACAGATGTACGCTGTCCCGACTGCGGGAGTGCCATCTATACGGATTCGAACGAACAGGTGTGCGAAGACTGCGGTCTCGTCGTCGAAACCGACCGCCTTGATCGTGGTCCCGAGTGGCGATCGTTCGACGACGACAGAACGAACCCAAAACGAACTGGCTCGCCGCTGACGGTTGCGCGCCACGACCGCGGGCTCTCGACTGAAATCGGCTACGCCTCGAACATTAGTGCCGCCAAGCGTCGACAGTTCGCCCGCCTGCGGAGACAACACAACCGCGCGCGGATCACCAGCAAGCGCGAACGCAACCAGATTCACGCCTTTACGCGGATCAAACACATCGTCAGCGACCAGTCGCTGCCCACCACTGTGCGGGACCAAGCCTGCTCGCTGTTTCGGTCGGCCCAGAACGAAGACCTGCTGCGTGGCCGTTCTCTTGAGGGGTTCGTGGCTGCCTGTCTGTATGCTGCCTGCCGGCTGGCGTCGATCTCACGGACGATTGATGAGATCACCACAGCCTCTCACAGCAGCCGCGAGGAGTTTCAGGCCGCCTACGATGCACTGAACAAAGAGCTTGGACTCCCGGTCAAACCCACACATCCACGTGAGTATCTTCCGCGATACGCTGATCGGCTCAACCTCTCGACAGCAATCGAGCAGCGCGCGCGCGAACTCGTCGACCAGACCGAAACGGACGGAATCCTCATCGGTCGCAATCCCAGCGGCGTGGCTGCGGCCTGTCTGTACACGGCGGCCAAAGAACGCGACGCGGGCCTCACACAGCGTGAGGCAGCTGATGTCGCATCCGTGACACCGGTCACAGTTCGGACGACCTATCAGGAACTCGGTCCCTGAGAGCCGACAGGTCGCCGAAACGCCGACACACGCTGCGTCTGAAGTCCTGCCAGAGACCCACCCCACGACGCAGCGGCCAGTCGGCCACACTCGGCCTACACGCCGAGGGGGAGCTCACACCGACCGAACGGTCGGAACACTCCCATCTTCGTCTGTTGCCACCTAGGTAAAAAGTACAGACAAGATACTCATCTACGTGTGCTAACTAGTCGACTGCTCTGAGTATCTCGAAGTGCCGACACTGTCGAAAACACGGCTTATACACTCTCATCTGGGAGAATGTAACACGAACCGCCATCTTTCAACACCGGAACGGTCTCGCTTGACGGATCGAAAAACTCGGGTCGACTGACTGTCTTGGCTTCGTAGGTTTCTGGGTCGAGAATCTGGACTGCGTGTTCGTCTTCGACCGTGACGACGGTTGTCGACTCGGCCTCATCGACGCGGCCGACTTTGGTGACGTCGGGTGTGGTTCCGTCCTCATAGCTTGCCTCGTAGCGGTCGCCCGACCGAAGCCGGGTGCCTTTGAGGTTACCGTGGGCGCTCGTCACAATCACCGGACCCGCGTCGTCTTCAGGGTCGACCACGTCGCCGGGGGTGTATTTCGGCAGCCGAGCGACGAACGTCACCCGGTAGACTTCGTTGCCATCGCCGTCTTCAGTGACGAGTGTCGGATAATCATGGACCGTGCCACCGAAATGGTCAGTAAGTCGATTGGCCAGCGTCTGGCCGAGTTTGTTGGTCGAGAGCTTGATATTTGGGCCGGCCTCGTTGCTTCGGTCGACCGTGGTAATAAACGCCTCGCGGTCGCCCTCGGCTTCGCGCTTGGCGACGTGGCTCTCGATCATTTCGATGGCTTTCTCTGCCTCTTCGGTTCTGACTGGTCGGTCTTCGGCCCGTAGTTGGAGAATACTTGCGAAGTAGCCGCCGGCTATCCGGCCGCAGCGATCACAGACCTCTTTGGCGATCCGGACGGGAACGGTCACCTGTTCGGTGAGCGGCGTATCACGGACAACACCCGAGAACGTACAGTGCATTCGGATGGTTGTCTCGTCGACCTGTTCGGGTTCGACACCCCACTCGACGTCTTCGGCGTCGATGTGGACTGATAAGGCCTCACTAACAGCGTCGACCGCGACGTCAGTGTAGTCGACCGCCCCAAGGTCGACCCAGCGGTTGCCGCGTTCGACCGCCCCACACCGCCCGCAGACAGTGACGTGGGCGCGGTCTGGTGCGTCAATCAACTCGAAGTCGTCAAAATAACAGCCATCGCAGAGGCCCGCACTCCCGTCGCGTGGCTCGCCGGGCCGTTGTTCGACCCGTTCGTCGACCGGGTCGCCACACCGGGGACAAAACTCGCGTGAGTCGCTCATACCCCTCGTAGGGGGCTCAGTTGGTTAAACAGCGCGACACCAGCCGTCTGTGGGTGGTTGTGACACAGTTAGCCGGCCAATAACTCGATGGCCTCGTCGTCGCTGACCTGCTCGAAGTTTCGGTAATGGCCGCCGACCGCGCCGAACGGCCGGGGTTCGTCGACGATCACGATCCGGTCGGCCTCATCGCGGAGTTCGCCACGCGCCGAGGGTGGGGCGACCGGCACCGCGAGGATGACTTCGGCGGTGTCGGCCGCTTGGAGCTGGCGAAG
>PWFE01000011.1 GCA_003554115.1 Haloferacaceae archaeon
CAACATCACAACAGTGCTTAACCGCGTGCTGCGACACAACCTCCGAAACGATCTGGCAGTCGTTCGGGGCCATACACAACTCATGGCCGAACAGCTGGATGACTCAGAAAGTGGTGAAATCGCACTCCGGAACATCGACGACCTCATAGAATTAGCCGAAAAGGCTCGCCAACTCGAACAAATCCTTGCAGAATCAGCCAACAGAACACCGACCAGTATCCCCGCGATGCTGGAGTACGCTGTCGAGCGGGTCAAACGGCTGTATCCGGCTGCCACAATCACCGTCGACTGCGAAGACGACCTTATCGTGCCAGTACGCGAGAGTTTCGAACGGGCAATAATCGAACTGATCGAAAACGCCGCCAAACACGCTGGAGACGCACCGACAGTCACCGTTAGCGTCGACAGCTGTCCGGATGCACTCGAAATTCGGATTGTCGACGATGGCCCCGGACTCTCTGAGCAAGAACGAACCGTTCTCAGCGAGGGGGCCGAAACACCGCTTGTCCATGGCAGCGGACTGGGCTTGTGGCTCGTTCACTGGGTTATCGATGGTCACAACGGGAGCATCGAGGCGGCTGTCAGCGATGCCGGAACGACAATGACTGTCTCAATTCCGCGGCACACTGAGACTGGGAGTGACACCACCTCGGTGGAACTGATACGCGCTCGCGATCAGTATCGCGCCGCCTTCGATGAAGCGAGTGATGTGATGCTGATTACCGATAACAAGGGGCGAATCATCGATGCAAACGCTGCATGCGAGGGGGTGTTTGGACTCACCAAAACACAGTTACTCGGTCGACCACTTCGGGCATTTCTACCCGACGCGTTCGATTTCGACAGCGAATGGCAACAGTTCCAGACCGATAGTAATCGGCGCGGGACAGTCACTATCGAAGGCACAGATGGCGTCGACCGGATTGTCGAGTACTCTGCGGCTGCCGGTGTCGTTCCGGGCGAACATCTCTTTATTGCCCGGGAAGTCACCACCCGCGTCGAGCGTGAGGCGGAACTCCGAATGAAAACCCACGCAATGGACGAAGCGCCGATTGGGATCACGATTAGCGATCCACAGCAGAAGGATAACCCCATGGTGTATGCAAACGATACATTCTGCGAGCTTGCTGGCCGCGAACGAAGCGAAGTTCTCGGGCGTAACTGTCGGTTTATGCAGGGTAAAGAAACAGATCCCGACAAAATTGAGACAATTCGACAGGCGATTGATGCCGGCGAGTCCGTAATCACCACGCTACGAAACTACAAAAAAGACGGCACGATGTTCTGGAACCGAGTCACTATTTCGCCAGTCACTGATCCAGACGGGACGATTGTCAACTGGATCGGGTTCCAACAAGATGTCACTGATGAACAGCAAACCCAAAAGAACCTCGATGAGACAACGGACCATCTCGACCGGTTGCTCAACGCAGTTCCGTTGCCGATGTTGATTGTTGATGCAGACGGTACCATCCAGTTGTGGAACGCCGCCGCTGAAGACGTCTTCGGGCACAACAGAGACGACGTACTTGGGACTCCACTGCAATCGCTCGCACTCAGTACCGACGAGCTTGCACCGTTAGGTGATCGACTTGGCGATGCACTGGCAGGCGACGGCTTTGACGATGTTCCTGTCGTCCGCCACAGAATAGATGGAACCAGCAGCGACCTTCGGTTAACAACGGTGCAACTCAGAGACGACACCGATTCGCCTGCCGGGATCATGGTTCTTGCAACGCCTGTCGACGAGGCTGATTTCGACTAACTTCTCCAGTTGCTCGTCGATATACGTACGTAGAATGTCGTCTACAGAAATCAGGCCGTCGCTGCGGTGGCTGCCTTTTTCCGGGTGATGTAGCCGGCGACGCGGTTGCGGACGCCTTTCGATTCGACCGTCGTGAGTTTGGCGACGTTTTCCTTGTTGGTCTCGAAGTCGGTGTTGAACGCGTCGGGATACCGTTCGAGCAGGGTTGTTGCGAGCTGTTTGACGTACTTCGGTTTGATTGCCATACGGTTTCTGGGTCCGAGTGCCACTAAAACGATTCGTTCCGTGTTCAGTAGGCCCGCCAGTCCGAATACTCGCTGAGTCGCTCGAATGCCTCCTGTTCGCGCGGCCCGCCGCATTTCTCAACAATCTCTTCGAAGTACGCCATGCGTTCGAGTAACACGTCGGTCTCGAACGCCGGCACATCCAGTCGTGAGGCTGCGACCGCAGCGTCGACAACCGCGTAAAACCCCCGGTTGATCGTTAGGGGCCGACTACGTTCGATTATGCCCTCTTTAATCGGTCGAAGCTCCCAGCGTTCCCACTTGGTTCCATCCTCAAAGCCATGGTCGACCGACTCGGCCTCGATTTCGATCCATGCCTCTGCGTTCGGTAACACCGGCTCTGGCTGTTCGTAGATCGTCATCGCACTGTCGACGAATTCGCGTGGATCGGCGGTAAACTGGATAACACCGCCGCCGTTGTGCTCGAAATTTCGTTTCGTTCGGGTGTTGCCCCACGTTGTTGCGGTGACTGGCTCGCCCGGCGTGTCGGGTGCACGGAGGCCGAGGGCAGCCATATTCCACAGCTCATTTGGCCCGAGTGTGGCGACGACCGACTCGGTGACGCCGCGGAGTTCGACGGGCCAATCTGGCTCAACAGTCATACATCGAGTCCTCGCTGGAGTGCCACAAACAGTGCGGCGGCTGTAATATCTGCAGTTGTTCCGGGATTATACCCTTTCTCCACAAACCCTTCGGCCAACGCCTCAGCCGCGTTGAGATCGCCATTGAGGGCTGCGGCGCGTTCCGAAACCTCACGCGCCACGCTGTCGCCGTGATTGATTGCTACCAGTGTGTCGGGTTCGTCGGCCAGCAGATCCAGAAAGACGCGAGCGGTGCGGTCGACGATTGGTCCCTCGTCAGCCAGCAGCGCGTCGGCGGCCCGAAACGTTCGCTCAAAGCCCGAGACCCACTCGCGGGCGTTGCCGTCGCCGATCCGGTCGTCTGGGTTAGCCGACAGCTCCATGATATTGTACAGCGTCAACTCTCGGTCGCGGAGCGTGGGAGCTACGTCGCTGCCCCGGTGGACATCCAAGGCGTCGGCATCCGGCGGTGGCTCGTCGACCGCGACGTCGACGTGTTCGAACGCAGTATAAAACTCAACGGCGTCCTCAACAGTGGTCGACTCGACAACCGACCGAACGCCCGCGGGCGTCAACGACTGCTCGCTTGCAGCTTTTATAAGCGGAACCAGCAACAACAGACAGCCGAACTGGGTGTTGCCGCCCGTCTGGGTCGACATTCCTGCGACTCCTTTCTTAAATGCGGTGCCGATTGACACGCCGTCGGCAGCCTCCGCAAGGCCACGGCGCGCGCCGACCGCACCAGCCATGAACTGCTCAAACCAGAGATCGTCGAGATCGCGGTGGCGGTCGACGTTTCCCGGCTTGGGTGTGCCCGAAACCTCCAACAGTAAGGCGAGTTGGGCGTTCTCAACGGGAGTTCGCTGGCTGGTAGGTATCACTTAACTGTCACCTCCCAAGCCGCAACCGCCTCGGCGACTCGCTGCATCACTGGTCCCGCTGGCTCACGGCTGGGTCGGCCAACGCTGACGGCGTCGGCTCCGTAGCCGAGATACGTCTCAACTGACTGGCGGTCTCGAACTTCGTTGTTGGCGATAATAAAGAGGTCCGTGGCCTCGTTGATGTCTTTTATAACGCCTTCAGAGTCCATCGCGTCGACGTGAATGATGTCGCCCCCGGCCGCCTCAATTTGCTGGGCGACGGTTGGGAGGTCGGCGTCCGGGACCTCTGCGCGAACCTTGACCGAAACGGCTGGTCCTTCGGCTGCGGCTGCCTCAACGTATGTAGTTAGTCGGCCACTATCGGCCAGCAGGCGCTCGCCACAGCCGACCGCACAGAGTTCGGGCTGTCGACAGTGAGCGTTGATTTCGAGAATCGCTCTGTGGTCGGCACAGATCGCTGCCGCCTTTTGAACCGGGTCGACGGTGGTCGTTCTAACATTGATGCCGGCCGTGATTGGGACGTCGACAAGTTGCGACAGCTGGCTCTTTATAAATGCAAGCGGATCAGCTGGCAGGAACTCGTTGCGGTCGCGCTCGGTGAGTTTTCGGGCCGCCTCGCGACTCGGCTCGTCGAGGGTGATTCCTCCTACAAAAGCTGCACCCGCAAGATCGGCTCCGGCGGCAGCCCACTCGGCGTCGGCCTCACCACTCAAACTTGCCAATGCGAGGCGTGGTTCAAACATGGATGTCGAGATCCTCAAGCGCGTCGACAACGGCCGACATCACACGTCTGCTGTCGCTCTCGTCGTCGATTCGCGTGTCGGTTCTAACGGTCGGACAATCGAGCAGAGTCCCATCATCCTCGTCAAGCACGAACGCGTCGACGAAGGGGTAGGCTTCGGCTACTCCCCTCGTGGTCGGCTCGCGGTTGGTCGCGGCCATCAACTTGGCGGCAGGCCCTGAAAACACCCTGTCTTCGATGAACGGCGAAACCGCGACCACGGGGGTGCGTTCGAGCGCCTCCCGGAACGCTGGCATGGCAAGCATCGGGCCAATGCTCGTCACCGGGTTCGAGGGACCGATGACGACCGGCGCGTCCAGTGCCTGGAGGACTGCCTCGGTCGGTTCGGCCTCGTGGCTACCCCGGAACTCGACGCCCTGTACTTCGTGATTTTGGTCGCCCAGCCAGTACTCCTGGAAGTGGATTGGGCCCGAGTCCGTTTTGATGATCGTCGACACTGGATCGTCGCTCATCGGCAACAGGGTAAGTTCAACATCAAACGCGTTGGCCAGAATCCCGGTCGCCTCGGTGAGTGTGTGGCCCTGGTCCAGCAGGCTCGTCCGGGTGATGTGGACCGCCCGGTCTCGATCACCAATGGTCATGAACTCCGCAATGGCTGAAAACCGTCGCCAGCGGGCGATGGGTCGACCTGCTGTCTGGCGTGTGGCAGCGAGATACTGCGGGCCAGTTTCGAGGCCGGCGGCTTCGGCGAGTCGATGGAGTTCGGCGGTTGTTTCGTGGCTGTCGCCGTCGATTCCCCACCACCGGTCGGTATCGAGCACGCCGCCCTCGTGAAAGAGGACAGTGTCGACGTCCGGACACACCAGCAGCCCCCCAAGTTCGATGTCATCGCCCGTGTTGCCGACGACGGTGAGCCGTGACGGCTCGAACCGCTCGGTGGCTCCGGCCAAGAGCTTCGGGGTCCCGGTACCCCCGGCGAGAAACGTAATCATACCCACGCATAGGCAGGCCGTGGGTTTGTATCCGACGCCTCTTTGGCTTGGAGTGTGTATCACTGACAATGAACGAGACACGACGCGCGCTGCTGGCGGCCTTCGAGGAGGGTCCGGTGGCCGGTCCTGTACTGGCTGATCAACTCGGCATCTCGCGGGCTGCCGTCTGGAAGCAGGTCGACGCACTCCGCAAGGAGGGCTTTGTGATCGAGAGCACCGACGACGGCTACGAAGTGACGGGTGTTCCCGAGTACGGCGCGGCTGCAATCCAATTCGGTCTTGCGGCACCCTATACGGTCGAGTATCACGCCAGCGTCGGCAGCACCAACACCCGCGCCCGTGAGGTTGCCGACGAGGGTCGACGAGATGTGGCGGTCATCGCCGACGAACAGACCGGCGGTCGCGGTCGACTCGATCGGCCTTGGAGTGCTCCTTCAGGTGGCATCTGGTGCTCGGTCGTCTGCCAGCCCGAACTTCCCGCAGCGCACGTCCCGTTGTCGGCACTCGCCGCTGGTGTCGCCACCGTCTCAGCCTGCCGGGAGGCCGGCGTCAACGCGCATCTCAAATGGCCGAATGACGTGCTGGTCGGCGAGGAAGGCGACCGGGGCGGCCGGAAACTCGCGGGGATTCTCACGGAGATGGAGGGCGAAGAAGACCGTGTTTCGTGGTTGATCGCCGGTATCGGCGTCAACGCCAACATTGACGCTGCCGATCTTCCCGAGGAGGCCACAAGTCTCAGAGAGGAGCTTGGTGAGGAGGTCGACCGTCGACTTTTCGTCCAGCGGTTGCTCGAATCGTTCGACGAGCTGCTTGCTGATCCTGACAGCGTTCTGGATCAGTGGCGAACTTACAGTACAACCCTTGGCCAGCAGGTACAGATCGACACCAGAACACGGGTGATCGAAGGTGAGGCTGTCGACGTCCAGTTTCCCGGTGGGCTCGTTGTCGAAACCCAGAACGGACGGAAAGTCGTCCATGCGGGCGACTGCGAGCATCTTCGGCCTCAAGCGTAGCACGCTCACCCAGTCGAGGAGTCAGCCGAAACCGAGAGGTCTGCGGATGTTTCGGCCGGCGTCGACTCGGCTTCAGCCATCGAGTTGTCGATCCGAACAGTCGTAACGGGTATTCGCGCTCCACGGACGACTTTTTCGGCGACGCTCCCCAAAAGGAGACGGTCGAGCCCGCCCCGACCGTGGGTTCCCATCACAATCAGATCACAGTCCTGACGGTCGGCAGCCTGGAGAATTTCCTTTGCCGGCGAGCCTTCGGTAATCTCGGTTTCAACGGGAACTCCGTGTTCGGTCGCCAACTGCTCGATGGTCGCAAGTGCCTTTTTGCCGTCAGTGTTGAGCAACGTCGTCACACCCTCCCATGAGCTCTCCATCGGCAGCCCGTTGTAGCTTGCCGTGTTGATCACGTAGACCCCCGAGACCGTTGCGTCATGGGCCTCGGCGAGATCGATTGCATGGGCGACCGCTCGCCGTCCTTCCGGCGATCCATCGGTCGGAACCAGAATGCGGTCGTATAATGTCATAATATACCATGACGGAGTTCGACACGTGGTCGCTTAATTGTTGTTACCGGTTGGCGACAACGCGAGTCAGACGGACAGCTGGAACCGAGAGCACGTATAAAGGGTCAGGTCGACCGAGAGGGAGCTACTCTGAGGGGTGGTGTCCAGAGTGGGTCTCTTCACGCGTGCGGTAGGTCTCGACGATATCGTCAAGCAGGAGACTCCGGGGGTCAGTTGCGGGGTAGTGGGTGTCGATCAGGTCCCGAGCGGTTTCGATCTCGCCGCGGATCGCAAACTGTCGAACGCGGGCGGCGATCTGATAGAACTCTGCGCCGGCCTCGGGAATGAGTTCCTCGTTTCGGTATCGGATGTTATCGGGAAACACTTCTTGACGCACGTCCTCGAAATCCAGCATTTCGGGCTCGTAGTCGTCGATCTCTGAGAGCACGTACTCGACGGCAAACCGCTGGAATTCGGATTTGCTCGAAAACGTCTCGCCGGAGACGAGCTCTTCGACCCGATCCATCACTGTTTCGGAGAACCGAACTGTCGACTTGACCATTATACCCACTATTCACAGACCGTTATGTAAATCTATCTGTGCTGTCACTACTGTCGCAACCGAACAGTTCGCTGGCCGTCCCAAGTGGCTGTTTCGAGTCATCTATTGTCGACTCCGTCCGAAACGACCCCTGCACGCATTGGCCACATCTCTCGCTGCCGGAGTCGACCATCTCCACTCGTGGGCGTCATGGTTGTGTCCGTATTGTACAATAGTGCCACAGGGGTTCGGTGGTCCCTACCACTCATTCGACAGGGGCTGTCTCTCTCAGCTATCGGGTCCGCTATCGCCTTGGATCTGGTCGATGTCGGTGGTTGAGTTGGCATCGCCGTCGTCTGTGTCCTGTAAGTCTGCCTCGTCAGTTGACCGAGAGCCACGAGACGGATCAAGCGTCGACTCGATTATCCCCTCGGAATCACGGTAGGCCTTCGACATCGTTCGCCGGATGATGCCGCCAAACGCCCGGGAGAACAGATCCGCGTTCATGCGCCCGACGTACGTCGTTCCGTTGCTTTTTTCGTAGACGGAGACTCGACACGGCATCATCGGCGTAACGATCCGCTCGTCGTCACCACTGAGGATGTTTGAGGCATACTCCGGCGCACAGATTTCATACACCGCGGCCCGGTCGACTTGGTAGCCGTGTGTCTCCATTTTCGCCTGTAGATCGTACTCTCCGAGAATCTTCCAGCCCGTTGTTTCGTCGACGGCGGTTTCGAACCGGTGTGCGGTCGTCTCGAAGTCGTACGGACTTGCTTGCTCATGCATCATGAGAGACGGTGCACCCTTCCAGAGTCCGGCAAGCACACATGCCGCACCGGCGAGCGTGCCGGCGACAAACGACGCAATCGACCAGCGGGTTCCGTGCTCGGCTTCGTCATCTGATTGCATAATATAGTACCATATATACAATCACACTGGCTTAAGCCTTGGTGTCGACATCTCTGGGCACGACCATGAGAAATGAGGCTTCCAGCAGAGATATGAGAACCGTGATCCGGGTCGATGCTATTTGAGACGGGCACGGCTCTGATCGGCTCCGTCTTCGATCCGGACGAGGCCGTCGTCGGACAGATCCGAAAGGAGACCTTGGAGCCATTCTCGACCATACTCGCCGTCGGGTGTGTAGTCGACACGAATTCGATGACCGAGCGCATCAAGCTCCATCTCGTCGTGCTCGCCGAGAAGCCGGATCACACGCCCGCGGAACTGCCGTCGACTGCCGTCAAAACTCGGCTGGGTTGGCACATCGGGTGCCGTAAAATCACCTGACTCGTAGGCTGCACACCATTCGCGCCACGGGCAGCCTGCGGTGTCACAACTCGGCGTCTTCCCGCAGGCCACCCCACCGAGTTCCATGATCGCGTTGTTCCAGACTCGCGAGCGACCCTCGGGCATGAGGTCGTTTGCAGCGGTCTCGAAGGCCGTATCGTCGTCCGGAATATCGAAGGCGCGATACAGCACGCGTTTGACGTTGGTGTCGACAACTGCGTTGCCGTTATTAAAAGCAAACGAGGCAACCGCGTTGGCGGTGTAGGGGCCGACACCCATCAGCTCTTGGAGGTCGTCGGGCGTCTGAGGAAACTCGCCGTTATAGTCGTCGACAATCTGGGAGGCAGCCTCGTGAAGATACTTCGCGCGGTTGTTGTACCCCAAACTATGGCTGCTCCAAAACGAGACCACCTCGCCGCGAGCGGCCGCCGCCAGCGAGTCGACAGTCGGCCACTCATCAAGAAAGTCGGACCAAGCGTCGACAACCCGGTCGAGTTGGGTCTGCTGGCTCATAATCTCGGAGACCAAAATTGCATAGGGGTCGTCGGTTTCGCGCCACGGATACGCCCGGTGGTCGGCCTCGTACCACTCGATCAGTGCGGTTTGGACTGCGTCGGCGGTTTCGCTGTCGACGAGTCCTGTGTCATCGCTCGCGCCCGCCTCAGTCATTGTCGAGTGTCTGTTGGCACCGGCTTTAGGCGTGCTGTTTGGCCACCGGACGGAGAACAGAAACAGCAATTCGTTTCCGTCTGCTTGCTGAACGCTACGGTATGAGTCTTGAGGAGCTAACCGAGGATATCACCGACAAGTACAGTGATCTCGACGACGAGTTTGTCGTCTCACTCGACCGCGAAACAAAAAACGAACTCGCCATGCTGTCGACGGCCTTCGAGACCGACGATCCCGCAGAACTGCTTCGGCGTGGCATCCACCTACTGTATCGCCAGACGGTCGACACCGGCGACCTGGATTTCCATCTCCGGTCGGGCTACGACGTCACGTACGACGAGTATTTGAACGGGATGACGTTCGAAGAGATGACCGGTCGCGCGAGCCTTCCGTCGCTCGATGATTCGAATCGCTACCGGATGTAACTACGGCGTTGGCTGAAGGTAGTCGGTAAGCTCATCGACGATGTTGGCGAGCGTTGCGATCTCGCCGTCGACGTAGATCTCATATTCGTCTTGTAAAACCGACTTGATTCGAACGCCGAGGCCGACAGCAAACAGTGCGTCACTTTCCAGATACTCAACGGCATCAGTCCACTCCCGTGGGCGTTCGACGACGTAGCGATCTCCGTCGATGAAGGGACCGACACAGTCCTCGCGGTCGGCGTACGCCTGATAAAAGCCAGTCGCGTGCTCACGAACCGCAACAGGTGGGCCGTCGTGACGTTCGACCGCCGGTAGGGTCGCCGTGGACAACTCGAACAGGAGGGCGGCGGTGTCGCTGTCAGTGTCGACCATGTGTGCGGAGCGAAACACGTCAAATCCGTGGCGTTGGAGGCCGGCTTTGATGCCGGCACGGGATTTTTCGAGCTGCGGATACAGTTGGTCGTCGACGATGTCTGGCGTCTCGAAGACGAGCGCAATGGCGGTCGTGCCGCGGTCGGCCAGTCGTTCGCGGATCGCTGCTGCGGTGAGTAGCTCACGTTCAGATGGGAAAAACAGCGAGAAATCAGGCTCATCGAGCAACTCGCGGGCGTGGTGTTGGAGGCGGGCGACGTTGTCAGCCGCACAGACGGCGGCGACGTTCCGTTCGGGGTCGGTGGGGTCGATGACTACCAGTGGATCGCTGAACGAGGCGGTGCCGTGGTCCTCGGGATCGAATTCGACCGGCGGCGACCAGTCGACCGCGGCCTCAAGCAGAGATTCAAATCCGCTGTACTCAACAACGAGCAGCTCGGCGAGATAGCCCGAAAAGCCGCGGGTTTTGAGGTCGCTGCCGTAGGCGCCGATCCCCTTCAAAAATCGCTTAAATATGCGGACGTCGCGTGCGAGCTCATCGTCGATGCGGGCGTCGAGATACTGGGTGTGAAAGGGTGTGCGGTCGACTGCCGAGCGAATGTCACCCGCCGATTCGACGGCGTAGCAGGGCACACAGTCGACGTCAAACCCCTCGAATTCGCCCTTGACGTATGGGTGTTCGGCGTACTCCTGGTGACCATCGGGGAGGACCGCGTGGCCGATTTCGAGGCCGTAAGATTCGAGTTTTTCGCGGGGCAGATCGGGATCGAAGCGGACGAACAGATCGATATCGCGGTCGCCGGCGAGCCAGGTGCCGCGGGCGGTCGAACCGACCTGTAGGACGTCGGCGTCGACTGCGTGGTCGGCGATGGCGGCCTCGGCGCGCTCGACCAGCCGTTCGGCGGCTGCCGCAAGCCGCTGGCGTTCGTCAGGCGAAGGGGTGACGCGCTCGTCGACCTCGCTGAGCACGTCATCGAGGGTGGACATACAGTCCGATTATTACAGCGTGTGTGAAAGCATGTCGCTTCCGTCGGGGGGAAAGCGAAAGCCCTATTAAAACAATCCGACTACGTTTGATTGCGTTGAGCCGTCGTAGCTCAGATGGTAGAGCACCTCGCTGTTAACGAGG
>PWFE01000154.1 GCA_003554115.1 Haloferacaceae archaeon
ACGTTCCAGGAGTAATCATGGCAGGAAACTACGTCCGCGTCAAATGTGGGGATTGTGAGAACGAACAGATCGTCTTCCAGAAGGCCGCAACCACGGTGAGTTGTGCAGTCTGTGGGACGACGCTGGCAGTCCCAACCGGTGGGATGGCCGAAATCGACCACGAGATCGTTGAGACCGTCGAAGCACGATAACCGCGGTTCTGAAGGATTCAATCAATGAAATACAGTGGCTGGCCCGAACCGGGTGATCTGGTCGTCGGCAAAGTCGACGAGATCACCGATTTCGGTGTCTTCGTCGACCTCGAAGAGTACGAAAACAAACGCGGGCTCGCCCACATTAGCGAGGTCGCCAGCGGATGGATCAAAAACGTCCGCGATCACGTCCGCGAGGGCCAAACCGTCGTTGCGAAAGTCCTCGAGGTAAAGGAGAGCTCCGAGCAGATCGACCTCTCGATTAAGGACGTCAACGAACACCAGCACAAAGACAAAATCCAGGAGTGGAAAAACGAACAGAAAGCCGACAACTGGATGGAACTCGCCCTTGGTGAGGACGTCGACGACACCTATAGTGCGGTCGCCAACGGTCTCCTTGCAGAGTACGAAACGCTGTATGATGCCTTCGAGCAGGCTGCGATCCATGGCGAAGAAGCACTCGAAGACACCGACCTTTCGGATGACCAGATCGCAGCCATCGTTGAGACCGCCCGCGAGAACGTTTCGGTTCCCTACGTCAACGTCACCGGCTACGTTGATCTCGAATGCCCCACACCAGAGGGCGTCGACGTCGTCAAAGAGGCCCTGAAAGCCGCCGAGGGCAACGGCGAGGTGCCGCCGGAAGTCGAACTCTCTGTTTCGTACGTTGGTTCGCCGGAGTACCGAATCAAAGTTCGCGCGCCGGATTACAAAACCGCCGAGCGCGAACTCGAAGCCAGTGCTGATCGCGCTAAATCGGCCATCGAAGCCAACGGTGGCGTCGGCGAGTACCACCGCGAGCGGCGCGAAGACGACGAGTAGGCGAGTAGATGAAATCCGACATTCGGATCTGTTCTGCATGGCAAGCCGAGCACGACCGTCCGGTCTATAGTTTGGGCGAGTCGTGTCCCGACTGCGGTGGCCCAACGGAAAACAGCGCGCCCGCGCCGTTTAGCCCCGAGGACCCGTACGGCGAGTACCGACGGGCTCTTAAACGGCGCGAACGCGAGTAGTGACATGAACGAGATCGATATCGAACACGTCGCCGAGCGGTCGCTTTCCGATCCAGTTCTCATCGAAGGCCTGCCCGGCGTCGGCCACATCGGCAAACTCGTCGCCGAACATCTCATCGAGGAGTTCGAAAGCGAGTGTGTTCGCCGCGTCTATGCCGACGAGTTCCCCCCACAGGTTACTGTCGACGACGAGGGTATCACCGAACTCACCGCCGCGTCGTTTCATGCAATTGAGACACCTGAGGGGGTTTCTGACTTCCTTGTGTTGAGCGGGGATCACCAAGCCTCGACGAACGCCGGCCATTATAGGCTCACCGACGCCTTTCTTGATGTGGCCGAGGAGTTCGGCGTTGAGTCCGCGTATGCACTCGGTGGCGTGCCAACGGGTGAACTCGTCGAAGAGTACACCGTTCTTGGTGCGGTCACCGACGGCAATCTCAAAGAACCGCTTGAAGACGCGGGTGTTGAGTTCCGCTCCGATGAGCCCGCTGGTGGGATCGTCGGTGTGAGTGGCTTACTGCTCGGTCTCGGCGAGCGTCGCGGCCTGGAGGCGACCTGTCTGATGGGCGAGACCAGCGGCTATCTCGTCGACCCCAAAAGTGCCCAGGCCGTCCTCGAAGTCTTGCAGAGTGTCCTCGGCTTCGAAGTTGATTTCAGCTCGCTTGAAGAACGCGCCGAAGAGATGGAGGAGGTCGTCGGCAAGATCCAAGAGATGCAGGCCCAACAGCAACAACAGCAGGTGATGCCCGACGACGAGTTGCGGTATATCGGCTGACTACTCACCGACCGCCCCATTTGAGCCGCGAGTAGGCACTGATTACTTTTACCGAAGACACCGGCGGTTTCGTCGACCGATCAGGTCAGTTGTCACCCTTTTCAACCGGTGAGTGGGCCTGAGCCAAGGTTTTACCACATTCGGCACAACGGAGCCAGTATGAGTACTGTCCGCATTGCCGGCGTTGGTCTGACCCTGTTCGGAGCCCACGCCGACCGCGCCGGCCGCGAGCTGTTCGCGGCGGCCGCGCTGGCGGCGTTCGACGACGCGGGTGTCGACCGGACAGCCGTCGACCAACTCAACTATGGCAACTTCATGGGCGCGCTCGCCGAACATCAGGGCCACCAAGCCCCGCTGATGGCCGAGGCCGCCGGCTTGCAGTGTCCGGCCACGCGCTACGAAGAGGCGTGTGCCTCTGCAGGCGTCGCGGTCCGTGAGGGTGTCCGGGCGATCCGGTCGGGCGAGGCCGACGTGATCTTGGCCGGCGGCATGGAGCGGATGACGACGCTCGATACGAGCCGCGTAACCGCCGCGTTGGCAATTGCGGCCGACGAGCTGTACGAGGTCCGAGCCGGCGTCACCTTCCCCAGCGCGTATGCGCTGATGGCTCAGGCCTACTTCGAGCGGTTCGGTGGCAGCCGCGAGGAGCTGGCCCACATCGCGGTCAAAAATCACGCCAACGCCGTCGACAACGAATTCGCCCAGTATCAAAAAGAGATCACCGTCGAACAGGCACTCGACAGCCCGCCAGTCGCCACCCCGCTTCACCTTTATGATGCCTGTCCGATCACTGATGGAGCCAGTGCAGTGCTGTTGGTTTCCGAGGCGTACGCCGACGAACACAATATTGACGCCCCGGTTTCGATCACGGGCAGCGGTCAGGGCGGCGACAACCTCGCCCTCCAGGATCGCACAGAGATCGCTCAGACGCCAGCCACGACGGCCGCCGCCGAAGAGGCGTACGCTGATGCTGACATCTCGGCCGACGACGTCGACTTCGCGGAGGTCCACGACTGCTTTACCATCGCCGAAGTGCTGGCCATCGAATCGCTCGGTCTGTTCGAGCCGGGTGAGGGAATCTCGGCCGCCCGTGTGGGCAAGACAACCGCCGACGGCGAGGTCCCGATCAATCTCTCTGGTGGGTTAAAAGCCAAAGGCCATCCGGTGGGAGCGACCGGCGGCAGCCAGATCGTCGAAATAACTCGCCTGCTGCGCGGGGACCACCCGAACAGCGAGGCGGTCGACGATGCGACAGTTGGACTGACACACAACGCGGGCGGTACCGTTGCCAGTGCGGTTGTTCACGTTCTGGAGGCAAACCAATGACTGAACACATCACCGAGCAGCCGGCAACGTACGACGAGTGGCTTGAGACTATCGAGAACGGCGAGGCCTTCTATCTCGAATCCCCCGCGGGCCACGGCTCGCTGCCGCCGCGGCGAGTCTGTCCGCACTCCGGGTCGACCGAGCTCTCTCGGGAGCCGCTTCCAGAGATGGGGACCATCGAGACCTACACCGTCGTCCACGTCGCCGCCGAGAAGTTCAACGACGATACCCCATATGTGAGTGCGGTCGTCGACTTCGGGCCAGTCGCGCTCACTGGGATTCTGCGCGGCGTCGACCCAGAAGCTGTCGCTGTTGGCGACGAGGTGACAGTCACCGTCGAACCCCGCGAGACGACCGACGACCGGTTGGTCGTCTTCCGGCCTGCCTAAAGTTACTGTTAGGCGGTCGGTTCGGGATGGCCGTCGACGTGTTCGTCTACGACGTCGATGAACTCTTCGGGGAACTCGACGTGCGGCAACAACAGTGCGCGATCAAAGACGACGAGCGTTGCGTCGGCTTTTTCAGCCAACTCCCGACCGTCGGTCAGCGGCGTGATGTCGGCGTCGCGACCCCAAACGATTGTCGTCGGGACTTCGAGTTCGGCGATGGTCGCCGCCAGATCGATACCACTGTTGAGATAGCCGCTGATGAACGACGCGGGCGCGAAACGGGCGTTCGGTTGGTGGGCTGTCTGCCACTCGTAGGCCTGCCACTCCTCTCCGGCCTTCTTTGGGTCGTAGTAGCCGTGGTCGGCGTTGAAGTACCGAATTGAGGGACGGGAGGTTATAAGATTGAACAGCCCCTCGCCAACGACTGGCGCGCGAATGAGCTGTCTGAGCCACTGTTTCGGCGGCTCGGGGCCCGCACGGGTCGTCGGACAGATCAGTAGCAACTCCCTAACGGTGTGGTTGTCAGCTTCGGCCAGCGCTTCGACGGTGTAGGCAGCCGACAGCGAGGAGGCGACGACGGCCTGTGGTTCGAACTGTGTGAGAACGTCGTCGACGAATGTCGTGTACAGTCGTGCAGAGTACTGCAGCGGTGGCCGATCCGAGCAACCGAAGCCGGGTAGATCCGGGGCGATGACGTGGTAGTCGTTGGCTACCGACTCGAAAATTTCGCGGAATTCACCGCTTGATCCGGCGGCGTTGATGCCGTGGAGTAACACGAGCGTCGGATCATCGGGGTCGCCGGCCTCAGTGTAAGCAATGTCGAGACCGCGCCAGCGGAACTGTTCGTAATCGCCTTCGAGAGCGGGTGGCAACTCGTCTGTTGTGCGGAGTCGACGGTTGGCCGCAACGACGGCTCCGACAGCAGCCAGTGGTGCGAGGAACTTGCGGAGTGACATACTCACTCTTGGGCGGTGGGGAAGTTAACCGCAATGCCGTTTGTAGAACTAGTTCGCTGTCTGGTCGTAGGCCGCATCGAGTCGGTCAATCAGCTCGCCAACCGGTAGGTTGATCCCAACCCGCCGGGCCGCAAGCGCGACCGGCAACAGGAGGATCCCCAAGACGACCGTGAGCTGATACAGGGCAAATACGGTGAGCCGCGAGGCCGATTCTATCATAACCGTATCTGGAGGGCATTCGGGCCGGTATATAAATCTTCTCTCGTCGAGAAACAGTACACCCCGACGCTGTCTGTCGATTCAAGTAGAGTTGTACCAAGTACAACGTAGCTGGCAACAGTTTTCTTGAGATGGGCTAAACGGTGTGGCTCATCCGATGGATAGCGATAACTTATGAGAAATGTGCGGCTGCCTTGCGCCTATTTGTGTCGGCTAGTGACACGGTCACACGTCGCTACCTAACGCGGCCGAACCACAAGACACGAAACCCCGCAGCACCCAGAGAGAATAATGAGTAACTATCTCGTTGCGATGGAAGCCGCTTGGTTGGTTCGTGATGTCGAAGATATCGATGATGCTATCGGGGTCGCGGTCAGCTCTGCGGGCAAGCGACTCAACCAGCAGAACAAGGAGTACGTCGACGTCGAAGTCGGCGTCACCGGCTGTCCGGCCTGTGGCGAGCCGTTCGACTCAGCGTTCATTGCCGCTGACACCGCGCTCGTCGGGCTGTTGCTTGAGATTGACATTTTCAACGCCGACAGCGTTGAGCACGCCTCGCGGATCGCCAAAAGCGAGGTCGGTGGCGCACTTCGTGACGTGCCACTGTCGGTGATTGATGTGATCGAGACCGACCCTGACGACGAGTAATCAGTAGTCGCCTGCTACTGTGGCCGTAGCCGTTGACTATCCGTGCAGAGCCGGCGGCACCGACGTCGACTGCCACCGACGAAAGCTTTTCAAATAACTTCGAGTAATAGCAGTGTATGGAACTGCCGACGCCACAGGATCTCAGGGAACGCCGTACTGCGCTCGGGTTGACCCAGAGTTCGCTTGCCGAGTCTGCCGGCGTCTCCCAGCCACTAATCGCCCGAATCGAGGGCGGTGATGTCGACCCGCGGCTGTCGACACTCCGGCGGATCGTAAACGCCCTAGACGAAGCCGAAGGCGAGGTCGTCCGCGCGGCGGATCTAATGCACGAGGAGGTTGTGTCAGTCGCCCCCGATGATGCCGTTCGGGAGGCCATCGAGACAATGAAAGTCGAGGCCTACTCGCAGTTGCCGGTGCTCCAAAACGGGATTCCAGTTGGCTCGATCAGCCAGAGCGATGTGATCCAGGCCGGCGAGGACGTTGGCGAGTATCCGGTCAGCGAACTCATGAGTGAGTCGTTCCCGACCGTTGCGACCGATTCGACCGTCGACGAGATTCGGAATCTGCTGGAACACTACAAGGCGATCATGGTCACCGAAGGTGGCGAGACGGTCGGCATTATTACTGAAGCAGACATTGCCGCACAGCTTTCGTGAGCTGCTTGGGTGTCGACGCCCCGATCTCGTCGTGTGTCGCTCTGTCGACCGGCGGGTCGAAGGGTAATCTCTTTTAGCCGGACCCGACGAGAGGTAGTATGTTACTTACCGTCTCTGGGCCGCCCGGCAGCGGCAAGAGCACCAATGCCGCCGTGTTGGCCGAGCGGTTCGATCTCGACCATATCAGTGGTGGCGATATTTTCCGTGAACTCGCCGCCGAGCGCGGCTACACACCCGTTGAGTTCAACGAGTTGGCTGAAGACGACGACCAGATCGACCGCGATCTCGACCGACGACTGCAACAGATCGCCATCGACCGTGACGATATCCTGCTTGAATCCCGGCTTGCGGGCTGGCTGGCTGCAGATCACGCGAACCTCAAGATTTGGCTTGATGCGCCCGAAACGGTTCGAGCCGAACGCATTGCCGACCGAGAGGACAAAACTGTCGACCGCGCGCTCGAAGAGACAAAACGCCGTGAGGAAAGCGAGGCCCTCCGCTATGAGGGGTACTACAACATCGACATTGCAGATCTGACAATCTACGATCTCACCTGCAACACCGCCCGCTGGGGACCCTCAGCGATGCAAGACGTGTTGGCAACCGCTGTCGAGGCCTACAGTCCGAGCGCCGATGAGGGCAAAGAGCCGGTCGAAGGCGTCGTCTACGATTTTTAATGTATTCCTACCGATGACTGATCCACTTCGCGCTGCGCCTGCGGAACGCTCGGTCGACGAACTGCTGGCATTCGGTGTGCTTAATCTCGATAAACCGGCCGGTCCATCGGCCCACCAAGTCGCTGGCTGGGTCCGTGATCTCGCCGCTGGCGCAGTTGCGGACATCGCGCCCGACGGGCTGACCGTCGACCGAGCGGCCCACGCTGGAACACTCGATCCGAAAGTTACTGGCTGCCTACCGATGCTACTGGGCGAGGCGACCCGGATGGCACAGGTGTTTCTTGAGGGTCGCAAGGAGTACGTCTCGGTGCTGGAACTGCATGGTCCTGCGCCAACGAATCTCGAATCCGTTCTTTCGGAGTTCGAGGCACCGCTGTACCAGAAACCGCCGCGAAAAAGCGCAGTTAGTCGTCGACTACGCGTCCGTGAGATCCATGAGCTGTCGTTAGTCGATCTCCACGATCGCCAGGCGCTCATCCGGGTGCAGTGCGAAAGCGGCACCTACATTCGAAAGCTGTGTCACGACCTCGGACTCGCGCTTGGGACGGGCGGGCATATGGGTCATCTTCGGCGGACAGCGACTGATCCGTTCGATGACTCGACGCTTGTGACACTGCAGGATTTCACTGATGCGCTCGTCTTTGCTCAGGAGGGCAACGAGGAGTTGCTTCGAGAGATCGTCAAGCCCGCCGAGCGTGCGTTGAGCCATCTGCCGTCGCTCACCATTGCCCCCTCGGCAGCCCGCAACGTTGCAACTGGCGCACCTGTCTACGCCCCCGGTGTGATCAGTGCGGACGCCGATATCGCTACAGGCGCACTCGTCGCCTGTTATACGCCCGACGGCAGCGCGGTGTGTCTGGGGACGATGGCGGGCGATCCTGATGCTGCAGACGGACTTGTCGTCGACCTCGAACGCGTCTTACTCTGAGCGAGGGTTCTGTCGGCTGGATAGATACGGAAAGTCGGCAGAACACTCTTTGTGGAACTCCGAGATAGGTTGTATATGTCACTCGCGCGTCACGGAACAGGTCCGTCCGCGACGGTTGCCGGCTATCTCTCACAGATCCATCCCGTGTTCATGCTGCCGCCAGTGGCTGCTTCGGCGTTTGGCGCGGTGTTGGCCGTCGACTTTTCGGTCGGCCTCGCGGGCCTGCATATGGCGACGGCATTTTGTGCGCTGTATGTGGCGCACCTCAAAGACGGCTACGTTGATTTCCATCTCCGGGGCGAGGACGACGATCATCCGCTGTCGGTCCGTGGCTGTCAGGTTGGACTGGGTGGGGCGACAGCAGCGTTTTTCGCTGGATGTCTCGCACTCTGGTATCTGGTTGATCCAGTTGCCGCCCTGTTGACGCTGCCGGGGTGGGTGATTGGGTATCATCATGCCCCGCAGTTGGATCTCAATCCCGTAGGCGCGACTGCGGGCTATCCAGCCGGCATCGGCATCGCCCTGCTTGGTGGCTACTACGTCCAAGCGACAACGCTGACGCTGTCGGTGCTCGCGTACGCACTCGTCTTCACAACGATTCTGTGTGGCATCAAGACCGTCGACGATACGACTGATTACGCCTACGACCAGTCGATCGGCAAGCGAACCGTGGCGGTCGTACTGGGTCGACAGCGCGCGCGACGGTTTGCTGAACGACTGATGCTCGTTGGAATGGGGCTGACTTTGTTGTTAGCGATAGTTGGTGTGTTTCCGCTGGCTGCGGGGGCCGCACCAGTCGTCTTCGGTGTTGTCTTCGGGTTCGCGCGTCGAGCCCCACCGAAGGAGGCAACCATGCTCTTGATCCGGGGGTCGTATCTGTTTTTGGCCGTGCTCGTGGTGGCTGCGTGGCTTGATCCGGTCTCAGCTCTCGACCGGAGTTTTTTGCGACTGTAGGGTGAGGAACTGGTATGAGACTCGACATCTCCGTTTTCGGTCGGTACACGTATCTGGTGACTGAGATCGCTTGGGGGCTGGTCGCTGCGGCGTTGCTGAGACACACCGGCTCCGAGCGGCGGGCCGCCCGGACGATTCTCGCGTTGTATCCGCTGGGGTATCTGTGGGATCGCTACACGCTTGATGTGGGCGTTTTCGAGATCCCGCTGCGGACGGGCGTCGACGTTGCAGGCATCCCGCTGGAAGAACATTTGTTCATGCTTGTGGTTCCCTCGATGGTAATCGGTGCCCACGAAACGCTCGGTGAGTGGCTGGGGTAGGTGTGTGGACGGTCTCCAAACCGCACAACGCAGCCGAGGTGAGGAAACGAAGGCGTTAAATGAGTTACTCGCGTTCGTCTGTATGCGGGACCGTGGGGTAGTGGTATCCTCTGCGGATGGGGTCCGTAGGACCTGAGTTCGACTCTCGGCGGTCCCATATCGCGTTTTGCTGTCGCTCATCATGTGGAAGTAGCACCGCTTACACAGCGATGTTGCCTTGTCGAGTCGACCACAGTAGAGATCTCCCAAGTAACTTCTCGACTATTTCATGCCATGGTTTCACACAAGAATCAGCGACGACGCCGATTTTCGGCTCATAGAAAGCAGAACTTATTGCCGCATTCACTGACACCGACAGCTTCAGAGCGGCTCAAATGCCGCTGTTGGACCGAGGCTACAAGCACGGCCGATTTCTTGCCGAAAGAATTGCCGCTATTTGGCTCAAACGCCAAATACGGCAGTCTGAGGGCCTGATAACGCCATATTTTTCACAGAGTAATTCGACAGTCGTACTATGACGCAACAGTCTACACGTCGAAAATTCCTGGCATCAGGTGCAGTTGTCACCGGTGTTGCCCTTGCAGGGTGCGCCGGCGATCCGGAACCAGAAGACGAACCTTCAGCCGATGACGGTGACGACGAGCCCGTCGATGGCGAAGAGCCAACCGTTGAGGCCGATACCGCCGTCGAAGTCGTCTACTCAAAAGAGCAGCTTCGAACCAACTGCGGAACCATCGCCCATCCTGACGAAGAGAAGTTCTATCTCACCGCGGGTGCCCCATCGAACCGCGAGCCGGAGGGTGTTGGTGAATGGTACGTTCTCGATGCAGAGAGCCATCTACCACTTGATCCCGACAGCGGTGAAACCGTCGAGGAGTTCGAGACGCTCGATGTCGCCCGTGACCTCGATGGCTACGACACTCACGGCTTTTGGTTCGTCGAGAACGACGGCGAATTGGAACTGTGGCTGTTGAATCGCGAGACAGACGACGGCGTCGTCATTGATCCTGAGACTGACGAAGTTATCGACGAGATCGACGACTACGGCCCGGCTCCTGACATTATGTGGTCGTCGCCGGACGACGAATACATGTTTGTCACCCTGCGCGGCCCAGAGCCGGTTTCGGGTGACCCACACGCCGCAGAGGGCGAAACCCCTGGTGTCTCGGTGCTCGATGTCGAAACCCGCGAGATTGTCACCACGCTTGAGCCCGACGCCGACAACCCAGACAGCGACTTCCACGGCATCGGTGTTGTGCCACACGACGACGATGGCTATGAGATCTGGGCGCTCGATCAGGGAACCGACATTATCTACATTTACGAACCGGTCGACGACGAAGACGACGAGTTCGAAGTCGTCGACGAGATCAATCTCCACGAGACGGAGGGCACCATCGAGGCCTCCAACTACGTCCCGCACATGGCTGATTTCAGCTCGGAGTACGACTACGCCGCCATCGCCTGTACCGCAGGCGGCCAGACGCTGGTGTTCGATGTCGAAGCACGCGAACTCGTCGAGGCAATCGAAACCGGTCCGTCGTCGCACTTCGCTGGCTTCACGCCGGACGACGAGCAGATCATCGTCGACGTGATCGGTGGCGAGGAGGGCGGCTACATCCAGCAGGTCCTCGTCGATCTCGACGAAGAGGAGTTCGAACTCGGTGAGTCGATCGACATTCTCGAAACCGCCGAAGTTGTCGACCACGACGACGACATCGAGTCGGCCAACCCGATCTGTCACGACCACGCCGGCGACTACTCGTATCACACCCTCGGCCCGAGCGTCGATGACTCCGGTCTCGTTGTCCTGAACTGGGCCGAGTTCGGCGAAAGCGACGAATAACGACACGCTCCGTCCCACTCTCAGACTGTTATTCTCTTGGTATCACACCGACAGCGTTCGCGCCGTCCCACGCCCTCGGTTAGTCACTCTCTACTACCCGACTCATTCGCAGAATTCGAGGTGTCGACGCCCGACTGCCGGCTGGCTGTCGGACGGCGGCTCTCATGAGGACGGGAGGTCCCGTCGGGTCGAGTGCTTGATTCAGGGCGCAGACTATCGAGTGGTCGACCACCCGCGGCGGTCGGTTCGTCTGGCGACTGCCGTGGCGTTCGCGGGTTCGGTCG
>PWFE01000133.1 GCA_003554115.1 Haloferacaceae archaeon
CCACCGACCAGTGGTTCATCTCGATCACCGATATCAAAGACGAGTTGCTCGACAACATCACTGACGCTGAATGGCACCCACAGTGGGCCCGTGACAACCGATTTAAGGATTTCATCGAGAACGCCCCCGACTGGAACGTCTCCCGACAGCGCTACTGGGGAATCCCGATCCCGATCTGGGTTCCAGAAGATGCCCACAGCAGTGAGGGCAGCCTCGACGAGGAGATGATCGTCATCGGCACCCGCGAGGAACTCGCCGAACGGGCTGATCAGGACGTTGATCCCGACGCAATCGACCTACACCGACCGACGGTCGACGATATTACGATCACCGAGGGGGGCACCACCTACCGGCGAATCCAGGACGTCTTCGATGTCTGGCTCGATTCGTCGGTCGCCACCTGGGGAACGCTGGGCTATCCCGGCGAAACGGAGGAGTTCGACGAGCTGTGGCCCGCCGACCTCATCATCGAGGCCCACGACCAGACCCGCGGCTGGTTCTGGTCCCAGCTTGGGATGGGCACCGCCGCATTCGGCGAAAGCCCCTACAAGGAGGTGCTGATGCACGGCTTTGCCAACGACAAAGACGGCCGCAAAATGTCGAAATCGGTCGGCAACATCGTCACCCCCGAGGAGGCCATCGAGCGCGCCGGACGCGATCCGCTTCGGGCCTACCTGTTGAGCCACGACCAGCAGGGCGTCGACCTCTCCTTTGATTGGGACGGCCTTGGCAGCATGGTCGGCCGACTCAACATCCTCTGGAACGTCTTCCGGTTCCCGCTCACGTACATGGATCTCGACGGCTACGATCCGGCCGGCCCCGACCTCTCGGCGGGCGAGTTGACGGTCGTCGACGAGTGGGTGCTCTCGCGGCTGCAGGCCGTCAAAGCCGACGCCACCGAGGCGTGGGCCGAGTACCGCGTTCACGACGCCCTCAATGCCGTCCTTGATTTTGTCACCGAGGACGTTTCGCGCTTTTATGTTAAGGCGACCCGCGAGCGCATGTGGGACGACGGCGATTCGGCCTCGAAACTCGGGGCGTACGCCACCCTGGCGACGGTGCAAAACGAGGTCATCCGCCTGCTTGCACCCTTTGTGCCGTATATAAGCGAACAGATGTACCAGATCCTCGACGGCAGCGAGACGACCGTCCACGCCCTAGAGTGGCCCGCAGTCGACGAGGATCTTCACAACCCCGAGTTAGAACACGATATGTCCGTCCTCCGAGACGTCGAGGAGGCTGCCGCAAACGCCCGCCAGCGCGGCGGTCGCAAGCTCCGATGGCCTGTCTCGCGGATCGTCGTTGAGACTGACGACGAAAGCGTGGCTGGCGCAGTCGAGAACCTCTCAGAGTTGCTCGCAGAGCGTGTCAACACCCGCGCAATCGAGGTTGTCGACAGCTTCGATGCGCTCGTCGAGTACGCCGACCCACAGATGGGCGAGATCGGCCCCGCATTCGGTGCTGACGCCCAGAACGTAATGGCTGCCGTCGAGGGTGCGACCCGCGCCGAAATCGAGGCCGGCATCGCAGTCGACGGCGAGACAGTCGAGTTGGACGACTCGATGGTCGAATACCACAGCGAACCACCCGAACACATCACCGGCACGGAGTTCGACGGCGGGACCGTCTACGTCGACACGGAACTCACCGAAGAACTCGAAAGCGAGGGCTACGCGCGCGATGTGATTCGGCGTATCCAAGAGATGCGCAAACAGCTCGATCTAGACGTTGAAGCCGAAATCCGGGTCGGCCTGACGGTCGACGATGACCGGATCACGGCGTTCGTCGACGACCACTGCGAGCTGATCGCCGACGAAGTTCGAGCCGCCGAGTTTGTCGACGACCCAGAAGATGCGGGCGACCGCCTCGAGGAGTGGGAGATCGAAGGCGTCGACGTAACCATCGGCATCGCGGTCGCAGCCGAACAGACAGCCTAACACAGCGGTAACTCGTCTACTGCTTCCATTCTGCATCCGACAGCGTTCGTTGGACCGCCTCCTCGCCCACCGCGGCAGCCAGTGATTCGAAACCAGCCCGCTCGGCGCGGTCGGACGCGTTGGCAACCAGCCGCGAGACGATGAACTCCGGCGTCGACTTCCCCACGGTCCCGAACCGCGGCTGGTAGTCGACCCGCAGCTCCAGGTCGGGCGTCAACCCTTCAGCGAAGATGCCGTCGATCCGCGCGGTCTCAGGTAGCGGGCTCAGATCGTCGGCGAGATGAGTGACATACACGCCGAGTGCGGATTTGTCGACTGTCAGCGAAACAAGGCCGTTGAGCAGATCGGCCGCCCGGCCCGGCTCCGTGATTGCTTCGAACTCGTCGACGAGCATGAGCGTCTTGCCCGTGGTCGTCAGCGGCGGAACGATGGATTTCAGCGTAGACTCCAGAACACCCGCGTTGAACGAGGCGTGTCGACGGTGGAAGACGATGGTATCGAACAGCCCGACCTCGGCCTCCTCAGCGGGCACTGGAAGGCCCATCGCCGTCAAGAGGGCGACCTGGCTCAGCGTCTCCAACAGGGTGGTTTTCCCACCGGAGTTCGCGCCCGTCAGCACGGTTACTCGATCATCGGTTGGTGGAGCGTTCGCCCGCGGCGAGTCGCCGAGTGTGTGGCTGCCGACCCCGTAGGTTATCGGCTGGATCTCGCCGTCCAAAAACAGATTGCGGGCGTTGCGGACAGCCAGCCCATCGTCGACCAGCGTCGGTCGCTGCAGATCGTATTCGGCGGCGAACCGACCCAACGAGAGCGAAAACGCGATCTCGCCGACCGCCTCGACTGCGGCCTCAACATCGCCGTCGGCGGTTTCGATCTGCGCGCGGAGTTCGTCGACGACGGTCGTCTCACGGTCGACTACGTCGGCTTCGAGTTCCTCAACCAGGTTTCGGAGCGTCGAGCTGACGAAATCCGCGGCGTCGACCGCCTCGTCGGGTGCGGCCGCCCGGATCGTGCCGTGTGGGATCTCCGTTTCGGTGGCAACGTGCTCAACGACGCCGCTCTGGAAGGCCTGCATATCCCGGATGCCGCCGCCCGAGCGCACGGAGTCAATAATGTCGAAGGCGGCGTTGTTCAGCCCGCGGGCCGCCTCAAGTTGACTCCGGAGCATGTCGAGTTGATCGTCGGCACCCTCGGTAACCGTCGGTCCGTTCGGCGTCTCGCGGATGTAGCCCAGCGCGCCCGCAGCCTCGGTGAGTACAGCTTCGTCGACGTCGCCCAGTGCGTCGAACGTCGAGCCTTCGAGGCCGACCGCCCGGAGTTCGAGGGCGGCCTCAACAGCAGCGCGGTCGGTGCCGCCTGCGGCATCGTACGTTTTGAACGCATTGAGTACGCGCTCGCGGTCGTCGGCTGTGAGTCCGTCCCAGACGGCTTTCGCGGCGAGGACGTCGACGAGTCGACGTTCGATAGCTTCGCGGTCGGTCAGCGGTGTGAGAACGCGGATTCGGTCGGCAGCGTGCTCGGAGACGCCGTAGCTGCTGGCGAGTGTCAGCAGGTCGTCGTACACGCTCCTGGTGTCGCCCGTGCCGAGAACGTCCATGCCCGCGGTACCGTTGGCCCGCCGAAGAATTCTGACGGCCCGGCCGCGCGGAACGCCTGCTTCGGCCAGCGTCCGAATGTCGGCGTGCTGGATGGCGGCAATCGCGTCGGCTTCGCCCAGCGCCTCGCGAAGTGCCGCGGCCGTTTTGGGTCCCACACCCCAGTAGCCTTCAAGTCGCATGGTTCAGTCTGTACTGCGACGGATTTAGTGATTGTCACTTCGCGAGTGTGATCCGACAGGAATACTTGTGTCTAACACACTCCTGTCCATATAGCTCACATGAGCAACTCACGACGGCAACTGGTGTTGACCGCGGTGTTCGCGCTCGCGGGTGCGTTTTTCGGGATCGCGGGCACCGGCCACGCCTATCTGCAGCGGTGGAAACGCTCGATTCTGTGGTTCGTACTGACACTCGGTTCAGGCGTCGCGCTGATGTCGGTGTACGTCACTGACATCGACGCCGTCGACCCCTTCGATCTGACGACGATTCCGAGCGAGGTCTACATCCCGATCGTGATTATTATCGGCTTCAGCGTGATCGACGCACTGCTTGTCGCCTATCTCGACCAGCAGGAACGCGAGTTGACACCGGGTGTCGACGCCGACGGCGAGGAGGGTGCCGACCAAGGAGTCTCGTGTCCACACTGTGGCCGGTCGACCGATCCCGAACTCGAATTCTGTACGTGGTGTACCGAATCACTTGCGGACTCCCAAACATAGCGTGGTTGCAGCACGGCAACGTCAACAGTAACTACCCCTACTTTCTCAGTGCTGCGCACTTCGGTCCGTGAGAGATGCGTTGATTGGACTTCCAGCAATTCGTTACCGGTGATACGGACAGTCGACACGGACGTGACGTAGTGGGGGGTGTTAGGTACCTATCTCGGTTGGGCTGATCTCGTAGTTGTCGACCGACTGGTCGCCCGGCTCGTCGCCGGGTTCATCGCTGGCTCGACGGCGATTGTCGACGACCAACGCGGTAAACAGAACGCCACCTACCGCCCGGAGTGCGAGATCATTACTCAGGGTGTACAGCGTCATCTCGACGCCGACCGCACCCAGTGCAGTCCCGAGCGGCATCAACAGCATGCCGGGAACTGAGAGCAACACGGCGGCGACAACGAATCCGACGCGAGCAACTCGCGAGACATCGGTTCGGTAGTAGCCAATTATCGCCACCCCCAGCGCGTAGACGCCGACAAACATCGCGATGACCGGGACGAACACCTCGGGGATGAAAAAGCCGAGATCGGTCACATCGGCCATCGAGAGAATCGCAAACTCACCCGGCTCGCTGCCCCGAACCAGGAGGATACCGGGGGCGAACACGAACGCGAACGGGACGAGAATCTTGTTGAGTGACAACAAAAACGCCTGCTTGCCGGTTTCGAACGGATCGGATTTGGCGACCCCGGCCGCAGCGTAGGCTGCAACCATCACCGGCGGTGTCACGTCAGCCATCAGGCCCAAATAGAGCACAAACAGGTGGGCTGCCAGAATGGCGATGCCGAACTCCGGTAGGACGGGCCCGAGCAGCACGACGATGATGATGTACATCACCGTGGTCGGCATCCCCATTCCGACAACGATTGAAGCGATGCCGGCCAGAATCAACAACAACACAAGCGAGCCACCGCTCACGTCGAGAATCAACGCGCGGAAGCTTCCGCCGAGACCGGTGATGTTGATAATCCCCGGAATGATGCCCGCGGCAGCCACCGCGACGACAACGATTGTCGCTGTCCGCGCGCCGTTGTCCAATGCTTTCAGCACGAACGCGGCGAACATACCCGCCCGGCTAGTTGCGACCTCGTGGCCGAGTCGGTCGTCGACGGCTTGGGCAGCCGAATCAACGCTGGGATCGAGATCCAACAGCGGGGCGGCCCCGCGCGGATCGGCCAGCAAGAACAGCAGGCTGATAGCGATAATCGTCACACCCAACGAAGCGAGTGCCTCGCTGAACGCTGCTCCGAGAGGGAGCGTTGCTTCGGTGGTACCAAACAGGACGTCGACGAGCGTCCCACCCGCCAGATGCCACGAGACGGCGTTCGCGGTGTAGCCCGCAGCAATCGCTCCGACGAGGTAGGGACCGGTATCCTCGTTGTAGGCCGCCACCGCGGCGATCAGTGCGGTGGTTGCGATGATCGTAAACCAGCCGGCCCGGCCGATCGAGAGCCGGGCGATGACCAGATAGTACAGCAGCAACCCGAGTGGCACGAGATAAAACCAGCCGCGCCGCATATGCGGACCAATATCAAGTAGCTCGCTTCGGTTGAGCCCGCCGATGCCGTGTTTGGCCGCCTCGAAGTGGACCATTACCCACATGCCGAAAAAAAAGGCGAGCGCAGGTAGCGTTGCGGCAATAATGACCTGACGGAACGGGGTGCCGGTGAACTCGACGATCAAAAACGCGGCCGCACCCATTACAGGCGGAAGAATCTGACCACCTGACGAAACGGAGGATTCGACTGCACCCGAAAACTCCGGTGAGTAGCCCGACCGTTTCATTAGCGGGATCGTCAGCGCGCCCGTCGTGACGGTGTTGGCGACCGACGACCCCGAGAGCATCCCCATAAATCCAGAAGAAACAACGCTCGCTTTCGCCGGACCGCCTTTGCGGGTGCCAGTCATCGAGTAGGCCAGATCGATGAACCACTTGCCCGCCCCGGACATCTCCAAAAACGCCCCAAAGAGGATGAATATGAAAATGAACCGAACCGAGACGCCGACCGGGACACCCAAAATCCCCTCAACAGTGTACCAGAGGTTTTGGACGATCTGGTTCCAGCGGAGCTCTGAGGTCGCAAAAATGCCGACAACGGGTGCGCCCCTCGGAATCAGAAACCCGTACTTACCGTACAGTAAAAACAGGCTCACAAGCCCCATCAGGAGAATCCCGAGTGCGCGGCGAGTCGCCTCCAACACAAGCAAGATGGCAAGAATTCCCATAAGGTAGGCGACGGGAAACTCACTCAACGGCCCGATAGCCACGGGCGAAAGGACAGGATACAACTCACCCAGCGGTGCAGCACCAGCCAGTCCGCGAACACGAACGACACTGCGCACTTCGTCATAGTGCAGCAGGTAGTAGAACGTCGGCAGCAGCGACAAGACGATCAACACGAGATCCGATGGCGTCACACGGTTGTTGTCGACGTCGACGAACAGCCACCGCATTCCGGCACGAAGCTGCTCAAGCGCTTGAGTGACCGGATGGTCGCCGAGTTTCTCACGGACCAACGACGGGATTCGACCCAGTCGACGGGCGACCGCGCCGGTTCCGGTCGAGCCGGGAAACAACAGAAATGCCAGAATCAGTGCGAAATTGACGTGGATAGCTCTGATCTGCAGTTGTGCCAACGAGCCCAAAACAAGTGGTTCGCGGCCGGGAAACGGAATCGCAAACGTCGAACCACGCGCGGCCAACCAGAGCTGAAACAGTGAAAACGAGATACCGACCAGTGCCACTCCGACAACCGCCGGCCCTCGAAGCGTTCGCTTGCGATCGATCTCTTCGAGAACCTCCTCGGCGGCAGTCGAGGTCTCGGGTGTTGCTTCAGTTGTCTCGGTCGTAGTTGGCTTCATAGCAGATGTCGTCGCTCAGTGATTCGTAGCTCGATGGTGTCGCCGGCCGCCATCGCCGCGATGTCGTGCCGCTGGCCGTCGACGATGAGATCGTGGTCCGCAACAGCCCCGGTCGTCAGTCGGAGCGTTTCGTAGTCGGTGGGTGGTGGCTCGTAGATGTAGCGGCCGTTTTCGACGGTGACATCCGCCTGTGCAGGCAGGCCAGCCCCAAAGGAGCTGAACTCCATGTGGGTCATCACCAGCCGGTCGTCGGAGACGGCATAATGGTCCCGAACAAGTGTTTGTTCAACGCTGTGGGTGTACTCGACGACGATTTCGGAGCCCGTTTCGACGCGCGTCGACAGCAGTTCACGGGCCGTGGAATCGGTAACCACGAGCCGTAGATGGGTTGCTGTCAGTCCGACGGCCACCCCGGTGAGCACGAACCCACCGAGGCCGACACGGAGCCACGTCCGGCGGTGCACACTACTCGAAGTAGCGGGCCGCACCCTCGTGGAGATCGATCGACATCCCGTCTTGGGCACTGTCGATGTCGATGAACTCCGATTTGATGCTGAGAGTATCGGTGTTCTCAAAGATGGCTTCGGATACTGCTTCGACGATGTCGGCGTCGTACTCTTCGCGAGTGGCGATCATCGCCTGAACCGAGACAGTATCGACGTCCTCGTCGACTCCCTCGTAGGTGCCCGCTGGAATCGTATCGTCGGCAAACCACGAGGCGTCTTCGCTGGCGGCGTCTCGCGCGTCTTCGTCGAGATTCAGGATATCGATATCTGTCGTCGTCGCCAGCTCTTCGACCGCGCCGACTGGCCAGCCGCCGACGACGAACGCCGCGTCGACGTCGCCGTCGCGAAGCTGGTCAGCCGCCTGAGTGAAATCAGTGTTTTCCTCGGTGAAATCGTCCGGTGTGAGCCCGGCGACCGACTCAAGAATCTGCAGGGCGTTGACCTGCGTGCCGCTGCCGAGGTCACCGGTGTTGACGCTTGCGCCTTCGAGATCCGAAACCGACTCGATTTCTGCGTCGGGGTCGGTGATAATGTGGATCGTCTCGGGGTACAGCGTTGCGACACCACGGATGTTTTCGATTGGATCACCTTCGAAGGCATCCAGTCCGGTGCCGTTTTTCGCGAAGTAGCCGATATCGTTCTGAATCAACGCGAAGTCGGCATCACCGCTTCCGAGACTACCGACGTTTTCGACGCTTGCACCGGTCGCCGAGACTTCAACCGAGAAGTCGGTCGTATCTTCGATGATGCCTTCCATTTCGCCGGCCAGCGGATAGTAGGTCCCGCCAGTGCCGCCAGCATGGAACCGGATTGTCTCGCCAGCGGGCTCATCGTCGCCATCGCCGGCACAGCCAGCCAGTCCAACAACACTAGCTGCACCAACGCCAGCTAACACATCTCGCCGCGATACGGATCTACCAAACTTGTGTGATGGCATACCATATCATTTCGCTAGGACATATATAATTATTGTCCCTCAAAAATGAATGTATATTGACAAAACATAGTTTGGTGAGTGAAAATATGTACACACAGCAGACGTAGTTCAGAAAAGCCACCTACATTTGAACTTTAGACAGTTTTGATGGCCTGTTTTGGCTATATTTCCGTTAACATCTGTCGAACGCCCAGCTTGCATACCGGCCCGTGACAGCAGTTTTAGACCCTGTGAGTAATAACCAGACGTATGTACACTGTCGTCGACCAACAGATCAGCCTCGATGTGGGCCAGCGGGGAAGTCGGTCGTTGTATCAGGCTGCCAGAGACAGCGATCCGCTCACGAAAGTTGCTTCCGAAGCACTGTCTGTGGCGCTCGAAGCAGGCTCGTCGGTGTTGCTGACAACCGGCTTTCCAATCGGGCCGACAGCCGTCCCCGAAACAGATGGCCCACTTGGAGCCGTCGTGCTCGCTGACGCACTGGCAGCGATCGGTGCTGAGCCGATACTTCTTGCTGATAGCCGAACCCAGCCAGTGATCAGGGCACTCTGTGAGGAACTCGATCTCGAAGTGCGCCTCATTTCGGCTGAAGCCGACAGTGACCACTCATTGCTGGCCGACTGTGAGCCATCAGCGGTGATTGCGGTCGAAACTCCCGGCCGGAGTGCCGACGGAAGCTATCGAAACATGGCTGGCGAGGAGATTACCGCACAGCTTACTCCCCGAGATTCACTGTTCAAAGCGGCTGTCGACCGTGGGATACTCACCGTTGGGATCGGTGACGGCGGCAATGAGATCGGGATGGGGACGATCAGAGAGACAGTCATCGACACCGTCGACCACGGCGAGACAATCGCGTGTGTGACGCCCGTCGACGAGTTGGTCGTTGCTGGCGTTTCGAACTGGGGAGCTTACGGCGTCGCCTGTGGGCTGTCACTTATGACCGGCCGGCAGTTGCTCCATACTGCCGAGACCGAACGCCGACTGCTAGCTGCCGCCGTTGAGGCGGGTGCAGTCGACGGCGTGAGTGGTGCGTCTACCGAGTCAGTCGACGGAATTCCCGCTGTCGTGCACGCGGGCGTGGTGGAGATTCTTCGGCACTGCGAATCACAGCACAGCGACTCCACAACACTCCCTTGCGAAGATTCCATATCGTAGAATATAGTTTATCGAATCGAAGTCGACCGACTCGTCGGGCTTTTAGGAGCCGGGAGCCTCCTGTGTGTATGGTTCAGAACGTCGCGTCGTTCTTTCGGGAGCTCGAACCCGAGGATTTCTATCTGTTGTCGGGCATCGAGCAGGGGATGCGCTTTTCGGAGTGGGTCCAGCGCGAACAGCTACCGAAGTATTCGAATCTCACCACAGAGGAAGTTACGTATCGCCTTGATCGCTGTATGAAACATGAGCTGATCGAGCGCAAAACTATCCAGTACGAGGGCTACCAGCTCACCTTCGAGGGCTACGACGCGCTGGCTCTCCGGAGCTTTTCGGAGCGAGACACCGTCGACGGCGTCGGTGCGCCGCTGGGTGTCGGCAAAGAAAGCGATGTGTATGAGGCGATGTCGTTCCAGCCACTCGCGTTAAAATACCACCGCGAAGGGATTACGAATTTCCGCGAAGTCAAACGCGAACGTGAGTACACCGCCGACCATAACCACGTTTCGTGGCTCTATACGGCGCGTAAAGCTGCCGAAGCCGAGTACGATGCCCTCGAAACGCTGTATCCAGACGTGTCGGTCCCCCGGCCCGTCGACCAGAATCGCCATGCGATTGTCATGGAAAAACTCGACGGCGGCGAACTCTCTCGCGTGCGACTCGAATCCTCGCAAGTTGTCGGCGTGTTGGATTTGATCCTCGAAGAGCTGGCTGCCGCCTACAGCGCGGGGTTCGTCCATGCGGATCTCAGCGAGTACAACGTGTTCGTCGACGAATCGGGGATCACGATCTTCGATTGGCCCCAGGCCGTCCCGACCGACCACGACAATGCTCGCGAGCTGTTGGGTCGTGATCTCACAAACATCTACGGCTACTTCCGGCGAAAATATCCGAGCGAAACCCCTGAGTCGGTCGATATCGAGGCGCTCGGCAATGCTATCGTCGACGACGAGTTGGAATCGATCCAGTCGTATTGCGACTGATAAATTTTATACTGCTATATAGAATCCCTAATGTTGCCGACCAACGGCAGGACTGTCGAACGGTTCGGTAAGAGACGAGTGGTTCGGACCGAACAGCGGTTCGAGTAACACACACCACTCCAGTGTGGTGATTCAGTCAGTAGACGACATCGGCTCGCCGCAGCGTTTCAGTTCGGTAGTCTGTCGACCTGATCGCTGAGACAGTTTATTTGACTCGCAGTGGCCCGAACGGTATGCAACAGCTTGAGACGGTGTTGGTCCCGACCGATGGCAGCGACGGCGCGATGGCCGGCGTGCGATGGGGGGTCGCCCTCGCCGAGCGTCTGGGAGCTACACTCCACATACTGTCGGTCGTCGACACTGGCGACTCGGCCGCAATCGACTCGGTTCGTGAGCCAACACGGGTTGTCGAGGCCCTCGAAACTGAGGCCCACAATGCCATTAGGGCCGTCGAAACCCACATCGAGAAGTCGACGGCGAGTCTGTCAGTGACGACCGCTGTCCGACGCGGTTCGCCACACGAAACGATCCGTACGTACGCCGCCCAGCAGGCCGTCGACGTGATCGTGATGGGGACGACTGGTCGAAGCGGGCTCAACCGGCTGCTGCTCGGCAGCACGACAGAGCGCGTGCTTCGGACGACAACTCGGCCCCTGCTCGCAGTGCCACCGGCGGCAGGCGAACCAGCCTTCGACCGAATACTGTTGCCGACCGACGGCAGCGAGGGAGCCGAACGCGCCGTCGACTGGGGGGTGTGGCTCGCCAGCGAGTTGGATGCAATGGTATACGCACTGTATGCAGTCGATACGGGTCGGTTCCCGGCGGAAACAACGCCAAGCGAACTGCTCGAGCATCTCGAAACGGAGGGACAGACAGCACTCGAGAGCGTCCGAGCCCAAACGAACGCAGCTGGTGTTCGAACCACTGGGTCAGTCACCAGCGGGCCGCCGGCGAAAGCCATTCTCACAGCGACCGAACAAAACGACATCGACCTAGTGAGTATCGGCACACGAGGCCGGCATGGCATCCCCCAGCGGCTCCTCGGAAGTGTGACCGAGCATGTCGTCCGAACCGCGCCGGTGGCCGTCTTCTGTATCCCACAAGTAGTCGACGAAAACTCACAACGCGACTAACAGATCGTCGCTCGTGGTGGCCGGACTGCGTCAGTCCTCGAACGCCAGCCGCACGCGGTCGGCTTCAATGGTTTCGAGAAACGCACCGTAGCCGCCGACAGTGTAGGTCTCGCCGCCGGAGTCGACTGTGAGACTGTGTTCGACCGGAAACGAGTTGTTCGTCGGCTCGATCAACCCTTGGGTGACGCTGACAACGCGACACGAACGGTCGACGGGTTCGTTGTCCGCGGTGGTTCGACCCTCGATGTGGGCCGTAAGCGTCGCGTCGGCCCGAAGCCAGAGGGTGGCCTGAAAAATGGTGTGTCGAAAGTTCTCGTATTCGACCGGCAACTCGGCTGGCTCAGCGACCGCCGCCTCTCGGGCGACCGGCCAGTAGTTGCCGAAAAAGGAGGCGACGATTACGGGGCCCAGATGCTTCTGGGCGAAAACGATGGCTTGGGTGTCGCTGTGGGCACTCGAAAGCATGCCAATGGGAGCGACAATCCCTACTTGATGGTCGACGGTCAGCATCGTCGGCATCGTTTCGCTCCAGACCCGGCTCACACTGGCAAGCCGAGTGGCCTCCGGAGGCAGTTCGTGCGCCCCGGAGACGAGCAACACCACCAACAGCCCGCGGTCTCTGGCCGCTTGGAGAGAGTCGGCGAGCTCGTCGAGCAGTCCAACCGGCACCGAGAGAATGAGTTCCTCGTCGGCCTCACTTATAAACGACCGAAGCCGTTTGAGCACCGTCACCCGACTTTTGACGACCTCAAACTGATCACCACTGGGCTCGGTGCGGGTGTACCGGGTTTCGAGGGCTGGCAGGATTGATTCGGCATCCCGAATGAGTTCGTCGACGACCTCGTCGGGCGGGAGTGCACGAATCGTCGTTGGCACTGCGTGGTCGGCGACTTGGACGAACCCTCGATCTGCAAGCGTTTCGCTGACGCTGTAGACGTAGCGTTTGGAGACGCCTGCCACGTCGGCAATCGTGCTGGCGGTCGCTTCGCCGTGTTCCAACAGAGTGAGATAGGTGTCGACCTCCTTTTCCGAAAGGCCGAACCGCCGTAAGTGTGCGCGAAGCGTGGCGTCATCCATACGCCCACTGCTCAGCAGAGATACTTAAAAGGGACCGCGGAGACAGCTATCTGTCTCGACGAAACAACGGCGAGATACGTTCTTCCGATTGAGGGTCGTGCTGCAGCGAGTCGGCATTGCCGTCGGCATCGCTGCTGCAGAGATAGATCGCGCTATTCATCAGCCCGAGATGGCTGAACGCCTGCGGATAGTTGCCGAACAGCTCGCCTGTCGACGGGTCGACGCGTTCGGCGAGCAGCCCGAGTGGCGAGCTGTGCGCAAGGACGGTCTCGAACAGCTCGGTGGCCTCTGCCGTGCGACCGGCCAACACGAGTACATCGACTAACCAGAAGGTACACAGCAAAAACGCATTGGGTTCGGGTGGAATCGCGTCGGTGTACTTCGTTCGGTAGACCAGCCCGTCGTCAGTAAGGAGTTCCTCCATTACAGTCTCAATAGTCGACTCCACGCGCGGGTCGTCAGCCGGCAGGAACTCATAGAGCGGAACCAACAGCGCGCTCGCATCCAGCGCGCGGTCAGTCTCGAAATGCTGGACGAAACTGCCGGCAGCCTCGCTGTATCCCCGGTCGACAATGGCTTCACGAATCGCCTCTCGGGTGGTTTCCCAGCGGTCGGCGGGATACTCACGGTCACACGCGTGGGCGAGTTCGAGCCCGCGGTCGATGGCGACCCAACACAGCAGTTTCGAGTGCAGATAGTGTCGTTGCTCGCCACGGAACTCCCAGATCCCGGCATCAGGTTCGTCCCACACGTCACAGACGTGGTTGATAATCGCCCGAATGGAGTCCCAGTCGTCGGTCGACAACGTTTCGTCGTGCTGGAGCGTCTCGTAGATCCCCTGGATGATCGCGCCGTAGACGTCGGTCTGCTGCTGGGAGAACGCCGCATTGCCGACTCTGACTGGGTTCGAATGCCGGTAGCCCGCCAAGTGGTCGAGTTCGAACTCTTCGAGGTCGGTTTCGCCGTGGACGCCGTACAGCGGTTGGATCGCCGCCGGATCGTCATCGCTGACCGACCGGAACCACTCGAAGTAGCGTTCGGCTTCCTCGGTGCGGCCAAAATTGTACAGTGCTTGGACGGTGAATTTGGCGTCTCGAATCCAGTTGTACCGATAATCCCAGTTGTGGTCGCCGCCGTATTGTTCGGGCAGCGAGGTCGTCGGGGCCGCATAGATCGCCCCAGAGCCGCTGTTGATCAGGAGTTTGAGTACTAGTCCCGACCGAACCACGTGTTCGTACCACGGATTGTTGTCGACGATCTGGGTCGCCGCCGCCTCGAACTCGGCGACCCACTCCTCCCAGTACTCTCGCGTTGCGGTGAGACTCCGGCGATACGCCTTCGGTGACATCCCGCTGTGCTCGCCGTACTGCAGGCCAACCCAGAGCGTCTCACCCTCAGTGAGTCGCTGGAAGCCGACCGCCCGGTCTCGCCGTTTTGTATCGAGCGAAAGCGGCCCATGAGACTGCACGAACAGTGGTTCGTCGCCACCGTGGGCGACCAGCCGGTCGTGGGCTGAATCATCAGCCGCAGCAGGAGTCGTGTCATCGGTTGAGGTGTCTCTTGGATCGTCGACTCTCTCGATGGTCGTCTCAGCGCGCGCGTAGTCGAACCGCGGGACGAACTCACATTCGACGCGGAGTGTGCCCGCAGCACATCTGAGTCGGCGGTAGATCGCTGGCTGAAACGTCGACTCAGCACCACTGCTCGAAACAGGCATGAAATCGGTGAGCACCGCGCGGCCGGAGTCAGTCTCAAAGGTCGTCTGGAGGATGTTGGTGCGGTCGAGATACTGCTGGTGAGCGTCGTAGCTGTCGGTCGGCCGGAGGACAAACTGGCCGCCGCGGTCGGCATCGAGCAGGCGAGCGAACACGCTTGGTGAGGCGACGTGTGGAAAGCAACACCAATCTATCGAGCCGTCGCTACTCACGAGCGCACAGCGGTCGTCGTTGCCGATGAGTCCGTACTCGGCGAGTGGAGTGTATCCCATGGTAGTCAGTGGCTACTGCGGGGTAGTCGACGCCTTCGGGTCGACCGTCGAGTGGGTAGCCGAGATAGATTCGAACTCCACGCCAACTCGAATAAGCATGCTGGCCCACAGAGCTAAGCCGCTGTTCGTGGACAGTCCGACTCGCCCATCCCATGACCACACTCGGCTACCACGCATCCCACGAGCAGTTCGCACCCAGCAAGCTCCTCGAACACGTTCAGCTTGCCGAAAAGCACGGGTTTACCGAGGTGCTCGCCTCAGACCACTTCCATCCCTGGAGCCAGCGGCAGGGTGAGTCTGGCCACGTCTGGTCATGGCTCGGCGCGGCGCTCGCCTCGACCGATCTGACGTACGGAACGGTCAACGCCCCCGGCTACCGGTATCATCCCGCCGTCATTGCGCAGGCCGCTGACACACTTCGGGAGATGCACCCCGAGCGATTCTGGCTGGCGGTCGGTAGCGGCCAGCAGCTTAACGAGGGAATTACGGGCGAACACTGGCCCGTCAAACGCGAGCGCAACGCCCGCCTTCGAGAGTGCGTCGACGTGATGCGCCGGCTCTGGGATGGCGAAACGGTCACCCACCACGGCCGGATCACCGTCGAGGAGGCCCACCTGTATACGCGACCGGAGCGTCCGCCGCCGCTGATCGGGGCCGCCCAGTCAGCCGAAACAGCGGCGTGGCTCGCAGAGTGGGCCGACGGGATGATAACAGTAGGAAGCCCCGACCGCGAGGCGCTCGCCGAGCGAATCGATGCTTTCCGCGAACGGGCACCTGACAAGCCGGTGTGCGTAAAATCCGAGATCGCCTACGATCCTGATGAAACAGTGGCTCTCCAAGAGGCCGCCGACCAGTGGCTTTCGAACTGCCTTCCCGGACCCGTAACCCAAGAACTCCGCCGACCAGAACAGTACGGCGCGCTCGGCGACCAGTTGCCGGTAGAAGAGATCACTAACCACGTCAACGTCTCGTCGGACCTCAACCAGCACACCGAGTGGCTCAAAGAGCTACTCGACTTCGAGGTCGACACCGTGATTATCCACAACGTGACGCCGAAGCAAACGCAGTTTATCGAGACGTTCGGTGAAGCGGTGCTACCTGAACTTTCGGGGTGATGCAGTTACAGAGACGAAAAGCGATGTCGTTACCGCGCAACAACTGGTGCGATCACTCGACGTCGATCTGGTAGCCGCTGGTCGACTCCGGATCGAGTTTCGGAAGCGTCACTGTCAGCACGCCGTTGTTGTACGTCGCGGTGGCGTCCTGGGCTTGGACCTCATCGGGCAGCGCGATCTGTCGACGCACCGACTCGCGTCGACGCTCTTGGCGGTGGAACTGTGCGGATTCGTCGGCCTCCTCGCTTTCGTACTCCGCGCTGATCGTTACGCTGTCGCGGTCGACCCGAAGATCGATGTCGTCTTGATCGTACCCGGGCAGGTCGACTGAGACCACCAGTTCGTCGCCGTGGTCAGCGACGTCCGCCGAGACCGTCGGCAGCATGGATTCGGGCTCGAACGTTCGGCTCAACTCACCGAACTGCCGGTTCATTCGTTCGATCAGTTCGTCGAGTTCGCGGAACGGGTTGGGTCGTCCATCCATACCCGTATAGTTGGGTTTCAGCGACAAGAATATTGTTGCGCCTTAGCCAACAGGACGCGTCGACCGATCAGTACAGGACGTGTTTCGTATCGTACGACCCGAGATTACGAACCCACCCCTCGTCGACAATGCCGTCGATCTCTTCGATAGCTGCCTCCAGTCGGCTCTCATACAGGCCGGCTTCGAGATCGAAATGGAACAAATAATCCCCGAGGCGGTTGCCGCTGGGCCGGGATTCGACCCGCGAGAGATTGATGTTGCGGTCGGCAAACGCTTCGAGCAGTTCGAGCAGCAAGCCGGGGTAGTTGACGTTCGGATAGACGACGAGCGTGGTTTTGCCGCCCGCATCCGACCGTTCGTCGACTGGCGCGAGCAAAAAAAACCGGGTGGCGTTCGAATCCTGATCCTGAATATCTTCGGCAAGCACCTCCAGTTCGGTGCCGTTGGTGGCGTTGGCCGGATGGCCGATTGCGGCCACCGTCGCATCCTCGCGGGCGCGCTCGACCCCACGGGCGGTGCTGGCGACTGCTTCTTGGTCGACGGTCGGATAGTTCGTCTCCAGATAGCTCCGACATTGGGCAAGCGCCTGTGAATGGCTGGCGACCGTCTCGAAGGACTCGCCTTGGGCGAGTAGGGCGTGTCTAATCGGCGTTATAATCTCACTAACGACCGCAACATCGCGGTCGGCCAGCGCATCGAGTGTTTCGCTGACGCTGCCTTCAATACTGTTTTCGATGGGGACAACGCCCCGCTGGAAGCTGCCGTCAGCGACGGCTTCGATGATCGCAGTGACCGACTCGCGGAACGACACCTCGTCGGCGACGGCACTGGCAGCACGGTGTGAGTAGGTCCCAGCCGGACCCAGAGTTACGGCCTTCATTACCGGAAGTTGGACCAGCCATTTGAAAAGGCCGTCGGCGACAGCAAGCGGGTCGACTCCTACTTAAAACGAGATTCGAGTTCCTCGCGGAGGTCGTCGACATCCAACCCCTTCATCGCAAACAGAACAAGAAGGTGGTAGACGAAATCTGCGGATTCGTACTGCAACTCGTCGAGGTCGTCGTCTTTGGCCGCGAGAATGAGTTCGGTCGACTCCTCGCCTAATTTTTCGAGGACAGCGTTTTCGCCTTTCTCGTGGGTGAACAGCGACGTTGTATAGGAGCCTTCTGGAAGCTCCGTTTGTCGCTGTTTGATTGTCGCGAACAACTCGTCGAGAACTGCCTCCGTTTCGTCGTCCATTGGTTACTGCTGTGTCTCCGCGGGGGTAACTGCTGGTTCGTCGGCGAAAAACGCCAGTTGGTGAATCCGGGTGTCGACGGTCAGCTCCGGGTGAAACGAGGTCGCGACAATCGGTCCCTGGCGGACGGCGACCGGATCGCCCTTCCAGTCGGCTAGGACGTCGACACCTTCGTCGACCGTATCGATCAGTGGTGCGCGAATGAACACTGCCGGAAACGGCTCGTCAAGCCCCTCGACTTCGAGTGGAGCTTCGAAACTGTCCTTCTGCCGACCGAAGGCGTTGCGGTCGACCGTTACGTCGAGCAGATCCAGCGTTCGGACCCGGTCGTCGTTGGCGTCCGCCGAGGCAACGATCAGCCCTGCACAGGTTGCAAGCAGCGGTTTGCCGGCTCCGACGTGGGCTCGAATTTCGGTGTCGATTCCCTCATCGGCCAAGAGTCGGGAGATGGTGGTCGACTCGCCGCCCGGCAGCAAGAGTGCGTCACAGTCGGGGACGATTCCACTGGTTCGGATCTCCGAGACCGTACAGTCGACGCCGTGGGCCGTCGCTGCGTGTTCAAGGGCGGCGGCGTGTTCACTTACATCGCCTTGAACGGCGATAACGCCAGCGTGCATATCGATACCAGCAGGTCGGCAGACAAAAAGACCGCGTTCGGCCGATCAGGCAATCGTCAGCGTGAGTAGCTGGACGAAGATGCCGAACAGCAGACAGAACGCCATAACCGTCTTCGGGTTGATCGTGATCGCATTACGGTCCTCGGCGTCGAAGTACCGGACCAATCCGGCACTCGACATTAGCCCGCCGGAGTTGCCACCTGAACTCATATCCGACTTACAGCACGTGGCCAACCTAAGGGTTTCGGCTTGCTGCGCCTAGAACGGAGCCTGTGGGCCTTCGTCGCTGCTGTCGTCGCTCGATTCGCCGGGGAACGAGGGGCTCATGCCTTGGGTTTCGCCCATATCCGGTGCACCAGTCTGGCCGGTGTTAGCCTGAACGCTCGTGATTTCAGGGATCTCTTTGACCATGCGTGTTTTGATTGCCTGAATCGTCATCGGCGAGATGCCACAGCCCGAACAGGCACCACCGAGTTGGATGTGGACTTCACCGCTTTCTTCGTCGAGATACTCGATTGCGGCGTTGCCGCCGTGCATCTGAATCTGCGGGAAGTTCCGACGCAAGAAGTTCACCACGCGGTCTTTGAGGTCGCTGTCGGAGGCTGCTGAATCCGTACTCATAAGGTTTTATTAGAAAGCGACTGGCTTAGGCCTTTGGTTCAGTCCTGCTTACTCGGTGAGTCGAAACGTCTGTTGGAGTTCAAAATCGATCTGCTCGACGTACTCGTTGAGCACCGACTCGAAGTGTGGTTCGTCGACGACGACACCCTCCAGTCGGCTGTAGGGCTCGTCGGGAAGCTCGATGTCGAAGCCCTCGCGGTTGGCATTGTAGAAGGGCTCGCTTTCGTTGAGCACCTGCTGGTCGATGGCGTGGATCAGCGTCGAGTCATACGTGTCGTTCATCCTGTTGAAGGCGTTCTTGTAGGCGCGCTGGAGCTGCGGAAAATAGTTGGCATACTTGTCTTCGAACTGCTCGGGATCGAACTCGACCATATCGGGTGGTCGACCACCATGATAAAAAACCGGCCGATCCACCGGTCGGCTCTGAGGACGGTGGCGTCACTCGACTTCTGTACGCAGCGTGTGAAAACGCCCGCAGGCGGGGGAAACCTGCAGACGACCGAAGAGAAACCGCGCAGTACCGGGCGGGGGCGACAGCGCTGTCGACCACAGCGGGGGATCTCCGTGGTCGGTTTCGGCTGTCCCCGGTACCTCAATGATATACAGACGCCAATCGGGCAAAAGCCCATGGCCTAATCGTGTTGGTATTCACTGGCCGTGATCAGTCATCTCGTCTGAAAAACGTGGCTCAAAACTGCTGCCACGGGGTTGGCGAGGAGCTTCGATCCCGGAGTCGCATCTCCCAGCCCTCGTCGGTCGTGCGGGTGTCGACGACCGTATCGAACGGATCGAGCAGGGTGTGGAGCGTGCGCTTGTCGTGCATCGTCGAGTTAATGACGGCGACGGTGAGCCACTCTTGGCTGCGGGTCCGGCCCAACAGCACGCGGACGAACTGGTAGATGCGGTCGGCATCCCAGTACATCAGCAGTTGAGAAAGCGAGTGAATGCCGACGGTTGTCTTCGGATACAGCTCGAAGGTCTCGGCCAACTCGGTGAACTTGACGCCGAGTTCGGTGAGGTTCTTCGGCGAAGAGGCGTACTTGGTGAGATCGGTGTCCTCGACTGATTTGCCCTGCTCGCGGGTGACACAGTCGACGATGCCGATACTGTCTGGATCGTGGCCGGTCGTCTCGGTGTAGTCGGTTCGGACGCGCTCGGCGTCGTGGCCCGTCGACAGAACGATGGCTCTGTCGCCGGCTGCACCGAAAAGCCGGTGCATGAGTTCATACTTCCCGCTCATGGGGGGGCCAGCAATCACGACGCTCTCTGCGTCGGTAAGCGTCGGTGCCAGGGGGAGTTCCTCTACGGACATGTGTTGTGTGGGGTTACGGTGTCGCTGTTGGGTCACGGTTGCCGATTGATGTAGTCACTAGCGGGGCGTGCAGTCGTCGTGGATGGGGGGACGTGTTACTCATTATCTTGTTCGTTCCTCAATAAAAACGGCGGTTTGTTCAGGACGCCTGGCGGTCCCTCAAGCTGCCCGAACCGATTGAGTAGCTCGGCCGGATCGAGCAGCTCAGGGAGTTTGGCATCATCATCGAGCGGGGTGATTGTCGTCGACTCGACGAGTTTGCTCCAGATTTCGGTGGCGTCGTTGCCGGAGGCCTCCAGTTGGAGTGCCTCTGCGCGACCTTGATCGAACGAGAGTTCAATCAGACTCTGGTCGTAGCTGCTGTCGGCGGCGGCCATAACCGACTCGTACTCCGTGCGGTTGTCGTGGCCACAGGCTGCAGCCACACCAAGCGCGTAGGCGCGCTCGACGGCCTCATCGCGGGTGAGTTCGTCCCACTCATCGGGGTACGTCGAGTCGTACATGGCTATCTCACCGGTTTCCCTGCGGTTATTTCGAGGCCGCCGCTGGTGAACGACAGCGTATGGATCTCGGTGTCGGTGTCGGTGCCACGCATCTTGATCACCTGAATGCCGCGGCGCATCCCGTCGTCTTCGAGATAGTTATGAAAGAAGACGACGCCGTGGGCCAGATAATGTTCGTCGGCGTACGCCGTTGGATCGGTCATCTCCGAGATCAACAGCGTCGTCGCCGAGGTGCGCTTGATCGCGGTCAGAAACCGCATCAACGTCGTATCGCTGTCGTCGAACAGATACCGAAGCAGCATTGTCGAGTCGATAACGACGCGGTCGATATCTCGGCTGTTGATAAACCCAGCCAGCCGGTTGGTGACGTTGGTGCGGTCCATCTTCTCGCCGGGCCCGCCGAAGAAGCGTCGACCCTCCGAAGAGAGAGCATCCAGAAACGTGATCGAATCCGACTCGATGGCGTCTTCGAACCCGAAATCAAACGCGGCCATATCAGCGATGATACCGTCTCGCGTCTCGTGCATGCTGACATACAGACTGGTTTCACCCGCGGCGGCCCCCGCAGCCATGAACTGCGCCGAAAAGGTGGTTTTGCCGCTCCCGGGCGGGCCACTAAGCACATAAAGCCGGTTTGACGGGAAGCCGCCGTCAATAAGTCGGTCAAACCCATTGACGCCGCTTGAGACGCGCATAAAAAAGCTGGCGGCGTGTTTCTAAATAAGCATTCGTATGCAGTTCTCACAACTGAGAACTAGTTGAAACCCCAACTGATTACGCCAGTCGACACCCACTTATTCGCTGACGATGTCCGGATCCACCCAGACGACGAACTTGTTTTCGCCTTTGACGATGCCGTGGACGTTCTCGTCGTTTGCCGTCGTCGTCTCGTCGACGTCATCGGGCGTAATATCGGTTACTTGGAAGACTTCGTCGACGATCCAGCCGATGGTCCCCTGATCGCCGATGGCGTCGGGGTCGAACACGATAATCCGGTTGCGCTCGCCGTCGCTGTCGATGTTGAACACCGTTTTCGGATTGATAATCGAGGTTGTTCGGCCCCGCAGATCCATCACGCCTTCGACATGCGCCGGCGAGTTCGGGATGCGGGTGAGCTGCCCGGCGTCGACGATCTCGTCGATTACATCGATATCCAGACAGTACGTCTCGTCGCCGAGGCCGAATTCGAGCACCTGTGTTACCTCACCCTTTGTGCTGCGTTCGTCGGCTGCGGACGTCGTCTCGCTCTCTGCCATACGTTGTCTGTGTCGACGGTCGATAGTTAACTCTGTTCAATAAATTATCAGCCCTGATTTTCGGGTCGGTGGCTTTATTCTCGGCGTTTTAGTATTCGCTCATAATGTGGAGTATGCCAGCGCGAACCGAGCGGCGGTCGGGGAGTGGTCTCTCTGTGGGCGGTCTGTGTGGTGGTGGTGATGCATAACCCGCGGACGGTCGTCGTCGACGACTCGCGGTTTATGCGTGGGTTGATCACCGATATCCTCGATGAGGCCGGTATTCCGGTTGTCGGCGAGGCCAAAGACGGCCGCGAAGCGCTCTCGGTGATTGCTGAAACGCAGCCTGATGTCGTGACGATGGATCTCGAAATGCCGAGACTCAACGGTATCGAAGCGGTCGAGCGCATTATGGCCGAGAATCCGACGCCCGTGCTCATGCTGAGTGCGTACACCGACGACGACGCCGGAGTCACCTTCGAGGCGCTCGAAAAGGGCGCGGTTGATTTCTTTGCCAAACCCGGCGGTGAGGTCTCAATGGAGGTCTCACGGCTGGGCGACCAACTCGTCGAGACCGTCCGCACGGTTGCGGATGCCGATCTCAGGCGAACCAACCGAACCCAACGGTCGACAGCAACGGCGACAGCTGCCGGCGGCTCGCCCGCTCGCCCGCAGTCAGCCGTCGACGGCTTCAATGACACCCGGACAGTCATTATCGGCTCGTCGACGGGCGGGCCGAACGCCGTCGAACAGGTGATAAGCGAGTTGCCCGGCGGCGACTGCCGAGTGTTGATCGTCCAGCATATGCCCGAGGCGTTCACTGCGCGGTTCGCCGACCGGCTCAACGAGGCGACAAGCGCCTACTCGGTCCGCGAGGCAGCCGACGGCGACCGAATCGGTGCGGGCGAGGCGCTCGTCGCCAAAGGCGGCACGCACATGGAGATCTCGGCCTACCGCAACGGCCGGATTCGAGTAAAGCTGATCGACGACGATCTGGGCCACTCGGTGATGCCGGCGGTCAACGTCACCATGGAGTCTGCGGCCAAGAAAATCACCGACCCGCTGACGGGTGTGATTCTCACCGGTATGGGCGCTGATGGTGCCGACGGGATCTGTTCGATTCAGGCTGCAGGCGGGCCAACGATTGCCCAAAACGAAGAGAGCTGTGTGATTTATGGAATGCCGAAACGTGCGGTTGAAGCTGGCTGTATCGATACCGTCTGTCATCTCGACGACGTTGCAACGACGATCCGGGAGCTAGCCCAATGAGCGAAGAACACCGCAAAGCCTTCGTCGCCGAAAGCGAGGAAGGAATCACCGAACTCAACAATGCACTGCTTGCCCTCGAATCAGATCCGTCTGATGCCGAGGCGATGGACCAGATTTTCCGCACTGCCCACACGCTCAAAGGCAACGGGGCAGCGATGGGCTACGACTCGGTCAGCGGGCTGGCTCACGAACTCGAAGACCTGCTCGATGAGGTTCGAGCCGGCGATATCGAAGTCACCCCCGAGCTGATGGATCTGCTGTTCGACGGCGTCGACTATCTGGGGGCGATGATCGACGACATCGCCGACGCCGGAGAAACCGAGATCGACGCTTCGGCAATCGAAGCGGACCTCCGAAAACTCATCGAGACAGGGACCGTTCCCGGTGCCGACAGCACAGCCGACAGTGGTTCGACCGACACAGCGGCTGAAGACGCCGAAACCGAAGCCGCTGGCGAAGAAGAAACAACCGAAGACGCCGAGGCCGAGCCCGTCGACATCGAGTTGCCCGAGGAATTGGCCGACGACGAACTCGACACCGGTCATGCGGTGTTCCGAGCCACGGTTGGACTCGGTGAGTCGGCGATGCAGGGCGTCGACGCCATCTTCGTGCTGCAAGCACTCGATGACGCCTACGACAGCTTCGTGACCGAGCCGGCCCGGGAGACAATCGAGGACGGCGAGTTCGACGAGACGTTCGATCTGTATCTGATCGATTCCTCGCAGGAAGCCATCGAGAGTGGGCTCAGCGCGCTGAGCAAGGTCGAATCAGTTGACGTCAGGCCGGTGACAGCCATCGTCGAGGACCCGATGACCGCCAGCGAGGCGGCAGAACTGGAGGTGGCACAGTCATCAGGTGACGACGATGACGGTGAAACTGAAACCGACGACAGCGATGCAGAGACGGGCGAGGACGACGACAGTGGCTCACGGTCGGCAGGCGGTCGATCGACGCCCAAACGCAGCAAAAAAGACGGCACCAACATCGCCTCGGTACGGGTAGACGTCGACCAGCTTGATGAGTTGTACAGTCTGGTCGAACAGCTCGTCACAAGCCGGATCAAGCTCCGCCGAGAGATGGAGTCAGCGGGGATGGATTCGGACAATCTCGATGAGCTTGATAAAATCACGGCCAACCTCCAGAACACAGCGATGGATATGCGGCTGATTCCGCTGTCAAAAGTCGTCGACACTTTCCCACGGCTGGTTCGGGATGTCGCCCGTGATACCGGCAAACAGGTCAACTTCAGCGTCTCGGGTTCGGACATCGAGTTGGACCGAACCATTCTGACCGAGATCCGCGATCCGTTGATTCACATTCTGCGCAACGCGGTCGACCACGGCGTCGAGCCACCCGAAGAACGCGAAGCCAACGGTAAAGCGCCCACGGGCTCGGTGTCGCTGACCGCAACCCGCGAGCGCGATCACGTCACAATTGAGGTCGCCGACGACGGTGCAGGCCTCGACAAAGAGGTGCTCAAACGGAAGGCGATCGAGAAAGGCGTCAAAACCGAAAGCGAATTGGAGTTGATGGACGACCAGGAGATCTACGAACTCATCTTCCATCCCGGCTTTTCGACCGCCGACGAGGTCACCGACGTCAGTGGCCGCGGCGTGGGAATGGACGTTGTCCACAACACGGTTAAACAGCTTGACGGCACCGTCACTGTCGACAGTGAGTTGGGCGAAGGAACCGTTGTTCGACTCCGTCTGCCGGTGACGGTGGCGATTGTGAAAGTGATGTTCGTCGAAGTCGGCGGCACCGAGTACGGCATTCCGGTCAAAAACATCGCCGAGGTCACTCGCGCCAAAAACATCAGCATGACCAACAACAAGGAGATCATCAAACACGACGACGACATCTACCCCGTCTTGCGACTCAGCGACGTACTCGATGAGCCGAGTTCGGTCAACGGCGACGGGATGCTGTTGCGGATTCGGGACGGAAAACGGAAAGTCGCCCTGCACTGCGATCAGGTGATCGATCAAGAAGAAGTCGTCGTCAAGCCGCTCGAAGGCGTCCTGAGCGGGATTCCGGGGCTCAGCGGCACGGCCGTGTTGGGTGATGGAGACGTAGTGGCTGTGCTCGATGTGGTGACACTATGACCGCAGCAAGCGACGGGTTCATGCGAGTAATCCGCCACATTCAGGATGAAGTCGACTTCGAACCAGAGTACTACAACGAGGCGTATCTGAACCGCCGAATCAGCGCGCGCATGCGTCGACAGGATGTCGAGGAGTACGACGCGTATCTCTCGGTGCTCCAAGACGACCCTAACGAAAAGGAGGCGCTGATGGACTCGCTGACGATCAACGTCACCAACTTCTTCCGCAACGGCAAGATGTGGGAGGCACTCCGGGAGGTCCTCCGGGAGTTGACCACCGAGAACCGCTCGGTCAAAGCTTGGAGTGCGCCCTGTGCGGACGGTCGCGAGCCGTATTCGCTGTATATGCTGGCGATGGACGACCGGCAGATCGACGAATCGCGGCTCTCAGTGCTCGGTACAGACATCAGCGATGAGGCGCTTGAAAACGCCCGCGCTGGCGTCTATGAGACGACCCGAACCACCGATATCGGCGATGAGCTCAGTCTGCTGGATCGGCCCGAACAGTACGTCGACGTCGAAGAAAATACGTTCACGGTCAAACCCGAGATACGTCGACAGATCAGCTTTGAGCGCCACGACCTGATCCAAGACGGCCCGAAGCGAAACTACGATCTGGTGTTCTGTCGGAACCTGCTGATCTACATCGACAGTGAGTACAAACTCCCGGTGTTCGAGACGCTGACTGACTCGCTGAACCCCGGCGGCTATCTGGTTGTTGGGATGACAGAAACCGTCCCACAGGAGATCCGCTCGGAGTTCGAACCGGTGAACAAACGGTGCCGAATCTACAAGTACACCCCGGAGAGTAGATAACCGTATGTCTCTTTATCATCTCGCACGCGACGGTGATGCTGAGGGGATGCGGGAGTTGCTGTTGGAAAGCGAAAGCCCCGCAGTCCGTGCGCGTGCGGCCAAACTGCTCGGCCAAACCGTCGACAGCACCGACAGCGAGTCGGTCGAGACACTGGTCTCGGCGTCAGTGACCGATGACGAAGAGGACGTTCGGGCCGCAGCCGTCGAAGGCCTCGATGAGATCGGCTCGGAGGCTGTCGAGCAGCTGTTGGTCAAAATCACCGGCTCGAAAGTTCGGGAGGGTGCCGACTGGGCGACCGCAAAGAAGTTCGCCAACGCGCTGGGTTCGGACATTCCCGAACTCCGGATGGCCGCCGCCAGCGCGCTCGGACAACTCGGCGAGGCCTCTGCGGTGCCGAACCTCGCCAAAGCACTCGAAGACGAGAATCCAAACGTTCGCGTCCGCGCCTGTGCGGCGTTAGCCCAACTCGATCATCCGAAAGCCGTTCCGGCGCTTATTAGTCGGCTGTCAGATCCGCACGGAAAAGTTCGCCGCGAGGCGGCCGTCGCGCTGGCCTCGATCGGGACTGATCAGGCGCTCGCAGCACTGCTGGATATGTTGGACGACTCAAGTACGTCGATCCGACGGATTGCGGCGGCCTCGCTGGGTGAGGCTGGTACCGTCAGAGCCGTCCAGCCGCTGACGAACGCGCTTAACGATGAGAGCTCTGCGGTCCGGAGTGCGGCGGTGTTTTCGATTATCGAACTGCTGTCGAACGCGCCGACCCAACAGAGCCACCAGATCCGTGATACGGTTGTCTCCGAGCTGAAAGGAGCCGACAGCGCGACAATCAAGCCGCTGGTCGAAATTCTCGACGAGAGTAGCCAGCGTCGACAACGGCGCAACGCGGCGTGGTTTCTTGGCCGTGTGGTCGCCGATGCCGACCCGCACATCGTCGAGGTGCTCGTCACCGCGCTCGAAAGCGACGACAACTCGACGGCGCAGTTCGCCGCAACAAGCCTCTCGGAGATCGGCGGCGAGTTGGTCGAAGACGAACTGCTGGAGTTCGTCACCGACACCAGCAACGACGACGAGGCCCGTGCGAAAGCGGTGTTCGTCCTCGGACAGGTCGGGGGTCAGCGGTCGGCCGACAAGATACAGCAACTCACCGAAGACGACAGCAAAGAGGTCCGCAAGCGTGCGTTCGCTGCGGTCTCGAAGTTCCGAGGTCGACAGTGAACACTAAGAGACCCCCGGTTGAAGTGACTGTCACGAAAAACCATCTAGGGGCTGAGTAAGTATGAGTGAAGGCGAGTACAAGATGCTTGATACGAAAGGGCGGTTCGCCCAGGCTGTCAAAGATGGCAGAGCCATCAATGACGTCTCGTGGACACAGGGCCGAATCCTGCTGTCGAACCGGCGGATAATCCTCGCGAGCAATCAGGGCAAGCGAACGATTCCCCTTTCGAAAATCAAGGGTGTCGGTGGTCGACACGACCCCAACCAGAACATCGCTGCGGTCTCAAGCTATCTCAGCCTCAAAATCGAAGACACCGTCATGTTGATCTCGGCGGCCGACCACGAGGAGTTCAAGCTCTCTGTTTATAAAGCGGTGCTCGATCAGAAAGTCGCCCAAGCCAAACATCCAGCAGTCGCCGGCGGCGTCGTCCAGGATACGCCGTGGGAGAAAGCCCGGATAAAAGTCGAAGAAGATGCAATCGCCGCCGCACTCAAAAGTGGCTCGTTCGTCCGCTTGGACCTTGATGACATCAGCGGCGTCGAAACCGACCAGCGAACGGTCGACGGCGAAAAGAAGGTCGTTATTCAGGTCTCACACGTCGAAGGCGATACCAGCGTCCAGACGCACCTGACTGGTCCCAAGCGCATCTGTATGTTCCTCCAGTCGTTCCTCGCAGAGGGCGAACGCCGAAGTAAAACCAACGTTGATCTCTCAGAATCCGACAAGGAGGGGCTGATGGCGCTGTACTCCGGTGTCTCGCCGTTCGAGATTCCGGCGTTTATCGGCAAAGACGTCGACGACGTCGAAGACATCTTCGAGCGACTGGTCGAACTTGATATTCTCGATGAGGTGCGGGTCCGCCGGGAAGTCACACTCAACTCGCGTGGCCGCAACATCGCCAGCGAAGCGATGAACGACCAGTAGTTCCTTGCCGTCTGTTGGCGTCTATGATCGTATGTACGGTGTCGTTCCAGCCGCTGGCACAGGAACTCGACTTCGCCCACTGACCGACGAAACCCCGAAAGGCTTGGTCTCGGTCGGCAATCGGCCACTGTTGGACCACGTGTTCGACCGGCTGCTTGAGGCGGGAGTCGACGAACTCGTCGTCATCGTTGGCTACCAACTCGACACACTCATCGACTACTACGGGGATGCCTACCGCGGGCTGCCGATCACCTACGTCCACCAGCGCGACCAACTCGGGTTGGGACATGCAGTCGCCCGGTGTGAGGCGGTCGTCTCGGGGCCTTTTGTCGTCTGCAACGGCGATAACGTGTTTCAGCGCCCCCAACGGGCGGCTCTCGAGCGCGCACGCGATGAAGACGTCGACGCTGTGTTAGTCTCTGAAGAGGTGAGCCGCGAGCAGGCTACAAAAACAGGCGTTATCGAAACTGACGGCAGCCGGGTCGACACAACCGGCGGGAGGCGGGTCGAACGAGTGGTCGAAAAACCCGACAAGCCGCCGTCGCGGCTTTCGACAACTGGCTGGTACGTGCTCTCTGAAGAAATTTTCGACGCCCTCGCATTGCTCCGGCCGAGCGACCACGGTGAGTACGAACTCAGCGATGCAGTCTCGCTGTTGGCCCAAGCCGGTGCGAGTGTCGAGACTGTCCCGCTCAGCGGCTGGCGGGTTAATATCAACACACTCGAAGACGTCGACCGCGCCGAACGGCTGCGCCGGGAGCGGGGCTCGGAGTGAGTAGTGGGCGACTACTTATATACACGAAATGTCGACGCTGTCGAGGTCGTCGGGTACGCTGACCACAGCCGAAGTGTAGTTCTCGACCGTCGATTCGAGTTCGGCGGCATGTGGCTCAGTCTCCGGAAAGAGATGAGTCAGATACACCGCCTCAACGGTAATCGCTCCGAGTGAGTTGCCGAGTTCGGTCGGTGTTGTATGTCCCTCCGTTGCAGTGCCATCCGGAAACGAACACTCGTGGACTAACACGTCAGAGCCGTCAGCGAGCCCAAACACGTCGACGGTGGGCGCAGTATCGCCGCTGATCGTGAGCTTGTCGCCGAACCGGTAGGCGAAACACCGCGCCGAGTGGGCGGTCTCGACGTATGTGATCTGGTGGGGACCGAGTTCGAAGCTGCCTGGCGCAGGGTCGAGTTCGGTCACTGTGAGGTCGGCCCGTTCGGTGAGATTGTCGACCACTAAGAGCCTCTCGCAGACCGCGGCTGTGTCGGGTGGGCCGTACACGGTGAGTTCAGGCGTCCCGTCGAGCCACCGAGCCTTGAGAAGCGTCGACAGATCGGCGATATGGTCGAGATGCAGGTGAGTAAAGACGATGGCGTCGACCGCGGTGTGGGCAGTGCCGGTCTGGGCGAGTCGGTGGGTCGTGCCGCTGCCGCAGTCGACGAGCAGCGTGTGATTGCCGCGCTCGACGAGGAAACTGGTCTGGAGGCGATTCGGCGAGGGGAGTGGGCTTCCGGTGCCGAGAAACGTCAGGCGCATACCCACCGAAACGTCGACCGGCCCAAAGTCGTTTGCTGCCAACGACTTGATGTGGTGGTTGGCAGTCCCACCACACAACCGCCTACCGTCCGGTTAACCCGACTCGTCGAGCGGCGCGCCGAACTACGCCGAAACCCGGATAGCCGTCTTCTCGCCACACAACGAGTGCGATGGCCGCAAAGACGAACTCAGACAGAAAGTAGGGATCGCCTAACGACTCGACAAAGAGTCCGATAACAGTTGGCGCGCCGTTGTCGTACGGCTCGACCGCCACGAGGGGCCACAGCAGAAAGCCCGGATCGGTCCCACCCCACAGCGCGGGGAGAGCGTCGATCAAAATGTGCGAGACGGCACCGACACTGAAGGCAATCGCGTACTCGGCACGGCTGTAGCGTGCTGCCAGCAGATAGACGACTACCACGAGCGGACCGATTAACACGAACGAGTGTGCCAGTGTCCGGCCGGTCGGCAGCACGCCGAGATACCACGCCAACGGTTTGTCGACCAGATCCGGAAACTGGCTGCCGAACAGCAGTACGACCGCCGCGATCTCACCCGGCGGCCTGTTTTTGCGCGTACGAGACAGCAGTGTATAGCAGAGATACGCAATCGCTGCGTGTCCAAGGGGCCACATTGGATTACGTCTCGGGGCGATCTGTCATAATGCCGGTGGTCTCGGCTCGTCGACCAGTAGCCCACCGACGAGCACGGCCGAACTCACCAGCACGTGGGCGGTGGTCTCAGGCATCGAACTGAACAGCAACAGCAGCGGCACCCCGAGAATCACGCCGACCACATACCCACCAAGAACTCCCAGCACTCGCCCGAGAGCCACACAACAGCCACCCACCACGAGGGCGACACCCACTGGATGACCACCAGAGAGCCAGACGACTGTAGCCACTAGCCACGTCGAGACACCTGCAGCCGAAAGTAGGCTGAGACTACCACCGGCTACTGCCAGCGGAATCACTACCCGTGCCAACAACTGCGCGCCGAGGACGCTCCCGTTAAGTACGGTTCCAACACCCTGCTCAGAGACGGTCGACTGTCGGTCCGTCGGTGAGACAAATGGACGGATAACACAGAGTCCCAGACAACACAGACAGCCAACCACGAGAACGGTCCCGACCGGCAGCCGGTAGCCAACGCCTACCAGCCCCATCACCCCGAGTGGACCACCAACCATGACTGCCGGTGATGCCCAGTCGCTCGTCTGGGTGTCGGCTGCTGTCGGTAGCGCGCCTTGTGTGGCTGCCCACAGTGAGGCCACGCCCAAGAGTCCAGCCGGGACTCCGAGACCGACCACCGCCAGCGATTCCAGCGATCCAGTTTGCCAGCCTGCAAGCAGTAGCACACACCCCCCAGTCGCGGTGAGTCGACCCAGCCTGCCAGTGTGTGTGGTCAAACCCCAGTCGTCGACAGTTGCTCGCCACAGTGTCACAAGGCGTCGGTCGGTTCCGGCCGCCCGCCAACAGCCAACCAGCAGGCAGCCCGGAGCGATCCACGTTACGGCGGCTACGGTCAGCGGGCCGTAAAGGCCCTGAGAGCCGAAGACCACCGTCTCAACGACGGCCACATCCGGCGCGCTCACCCACGAAACAGCGACGGCAACGCCGGCAAACCCAGCCAGCGCGATTGACTGTCGACCGGCTACAACCAGCAGCGCCCCACACAGCAGCCCAGCCCCAACAACAGTGAGTGTCGACAGTGTCGGCTGGCTGGCCCCGATCTGGTCGACCGACCGCACGACAGTGAGGCTTCCGGCGACAACCCCAACCAGACAGCCGCCCAGCAGGAGCCGGGTGTTCGGTGAAACTCGACTGACTGGCGTGTGCTGGCAGCCATGCGTTGTGTGGCCGAACAGTGATGCAGCCAGCGGTAATCCGAGAACGGCTCCGATCACGCTGACGGCGTATGTAGGTGGTTGCAACGTGCGAAACCAAGCGTAGCTCCCGATGCCGACCCACAGCAACAGTGCGCTCACGCGGAGACCCGACCAGCCAACAGTCGAAAGGCGGTTGCTGAACGCGCTTTCCGTCTCGGGGGTCAGTGTCGTCGGCTCGGAGTGAGCGTCAGTCGACTGCATCGTCCACCGTCCAGTCGCTGTTTTGACTGCCGAGGTCACCGAACGCTTCGGCCGCCCCCTCGTGGACTGTCAAGCCGTCGACGACGCTGTCGGCCAACTGTTCGGGCTCGCCGCCGAGTGCCAGCGGGTCGATCTCACCCAGCGTCTCATAGTGGTCGTGAGCGAGCCGCGTGAGTTCGGCGACAGCGTCGGAATCAGCCGACGGCGACCAGAGCCACTGCATCGGGACGGCCCAGCCGTCAACTGGCTCGGTCAGTGTTGTGGCTGTCCAGCCGACGGGCTCGATCTCACGAGCGAGCGCGTTCGGTGCATCGTCGAGAGCTGACTGAAACGACGGGCCAAAAGAGACCGCGGCAAGCTGGTCGCCGACTGCTTCATCGACGGCCGCCGACCAGTCGGCCAGCGTTTGGTGGCTGTGTTGGACCGCCACCAGACAGTCGACCGTCCCCTCGTCGACGGCTGTCGGCAACTCGGCGTGTGGGCGGTTGTCGATGGCGACGGTATCCCACAGTCCGGCGTCTCTGAGAAGCTGTTCGGTTACCAGCCGGCTTGGCGTGCCCGGCTGGCCGGGATGGACCGCCTGATCGCTGGTCAGTGCTGCTGTCGAGTCGGGGGCCGCCGACGCAGGGGCGATCCAGTACAGTTCACGGTAGCCGTAGGCGAACCCTTGGTGTGGCAGCGGTTCGATCGGATCGAGGTCGAAAACGCCGTGATTCTCGCTGGCCCGGTACAGCGTCGTGTTGTCGACGCCGGCGGCCGTAAGCTCACCTTCGGCAAGCGAGTACAGTCGCTCGCTTGGGGTGCCAACCGACTCGATTCGCACCGAGAGCCGCTCGCTGTGTCTGTCGGCCGCAACCGCCAGCGCGTGGGCCGCCTGATAACTCCGCGTGCCGGCTGGCCCCACACCAAGGGTGAGTTGTGTGCCGCCACCGAGACAGCCCACAACAGCCACCGCCCCGACCGTCGACAGCCCACTCAGTGCCCGTCTGCGTGAGAGCCGATCGACTGACATTATCAGTGCGATTCGTCGCGCCGTACAAGGGTATACACACCATACAGCAGTTTACATACCGGACGGTTGCGGTAAGCCCACCTTTGGAAGCACAAACCGATTGTTTCCGTCGACAGTCCCAGTGACGTTGGCCCCCGAGCGGCGAACAGTCAGCGGGGCTTTTAGGTGTGGCTGCCAATCAGTCGGTATGGGACTGATGGATACGGTTCGCTCGATTCTCGGCGTCAGCGCTGAGCGAGATGCGACCCGCGATGCCGACCCCGAGGATCTGTTCGGGATGTCGACCGCTTATGTGACGATGGAGGCCGATCTGGGATATCGGAACTCCGGGAAGGCCGCCCTCTGTTTTTCATCGGTCGACAGTATGGATTTTGCCACAATGGTCGAGGAGGTCGAAGCCATTCTTGAAGCCGGCGAAGAAGAAACCGGCACCACCTTTCGCCAACGGTCGGACGATCATGGCTACAACTGGGTGATTTTGGAGGACAGCGACCCCGAAGATATGCTCACCTCGATCCATTTTGCGGCCGATACGTTCATTGATGAAGGCTACGGCTCGCGGTTGCTGGCCGCAGTGTTCGCCTTTGATAACAGCGAGACCGACCACGCCTACTGGATCTACTCCTTTCGGCGAGGAGCTTACTACCCCTTCGTCCCGGACGGCGACCACGACCGCGACAATCAGGCAGAGTTCAAACTCCAGTCGGTGCTTGACGGCGAGTTAGGGATCGAAGCCGACGAAAGCTACTGGTATCCGCTGTGGCCCGACCGCCCCGGCGGGTATCCTTGGGAGTAAGCAGACGCCACGTTTTACGTACAGCACTGACCGATCAGTCGAGTCTGTCGACGGCCAGTTTCACTTTCAGCCTGCAGTTAACGAGGGTTTATGTACGAAACAGCGAAAGTTCGGTGTACAATGGCAGACGACGACCTCGAAACCCTTCCCGGAGTTGGACCGGCGACGGCTGACAAACTGATCGATGCAGGCTATGAAAGCTATCAGTCAATCGCGGTCGCCTCGCCCGGCGAGTTGTCGAACACCGCAGATATCGGCTCTTCTACTGCTGCAGACATTATCAACGCCGCGCGTGATGCCGCCGACGTCGGTGGCTTTGAAACTGGGGCGACCGTCCTCGAACGCCGCGAAACCATCGGGAAACTCTCTTGGCAAATCGAGGAGGTCGACGACCTGCTCGGTGGGGGAATCGAAACCCAATCGATCACCGAAGTCTACGGTGAGTTCGGCGCAGGCAAATCCCAAGTTACCCACCAGATGGCGGTTAACGTCCAACTGCCGCCCGAACACGGCGGGCTGCACGGGTCGTGTATTTTCATCGACACAGAAGATACGTTCCGGCCAGAGCGAATTGACGACATGGTTCGGGGACTCGACGATGAGATTCTCGAAGCGACGCTCGAAGACCGCGAGATTGAGGGCTCGATCGACAATGAAGAGACAATGGAGGAACTCGTTGGCGCGTTTCTCGATCAAATTCACGTTGCGAAAGCGTTCAACTCGAATCACCAGATTCTGCTTGCAGAGAAAGCAAAAGAACTCGCCGGCGAACACGAAGAAACCGAGTGGCCCGTCCGAATCGTGTGTGTCGACTCACTGACGGCGCACTTCCGTGCGGAGTACGTCGGCCGTGGTGAGCTGGCCGAACGCCAACAGAAACTGAACAAACATCTCCACGACCTCATGCGAATCGGCGACCTGTTTAACACCTCGATTCTCGTGACCAATCAGGTTGCGGCCAACCCCGATTCGTACTTCGGCGATCCAACCCAGCCTATCGGTGGCAACATTCTGGGCCACACCTCGACGTTCCGAATCTACCTTCGCAAGTCGAAAGGTGACAAACGCATCGTCAGACTGGTCGACGCACCGAACCTCGCGGATGGCGAAGGTGTCATGCGGGTGAAAGGCGAAGGTCTCAAACCCGAATAACAGCCACGTGTTGGCGACCGACAGCGTGCGCGGTCGCGTTCGGCCGAACTACCGGCGAAAAGTTCCGTTTTCTTCCAAGACATTCGTCCAGTTGTACGGCAAGAATTGTCGTCAGACACCAAAGGGTACGACCTTATACAGATTATATTTGACTGTATTTTTGACACCTGTCTATTAATACCACACAAATTTTGGCATTGGTAACGGGTATCATTATATACATCCGTTCCATGAGTATCAGTCGTGATTCAGAGCACAAACAAGAAGGAATCGAGTCGAATCGTACACGAACGTTCACTTGAATGTCGTAGTAGTGTGGAGGTCGACCAATGAGTCTGGTTCTCGAAATCAGTGTGGCCGACATTGAAGCACTCGCAACTGGGATGAACCTGATGTGGGCGTTGACCGTGACGTTCCTGATTTTCTTCATGCACGCTGGCTTCGCCATGCTGGAGGCCGGCCAAGTACGGTCGAAGAACGTCGCCAACCAGCTCACCAAAAACATGCTAACCTGGGCGGTCGGGATTGGCGTGTTCTTCGTTGTCGGAATGGGCGTCTCGAACAACGTTGGTGCGGCACTCGGCGGCGGCGAGTCCTCACCGCTGACAATGTTCGGTAGCGAATCGTTCGACTGGACGATGTGGCTGTTCAGTGCAGTGTTCGCCATGACTGCTGCCACCATTGTTTCCGGTGCAGTCGCCGGCCGTGCGAAGCTTCGTGCGTACGTCGCCTACACCTTCGTGTTGGCTGCAGTGATCTACCCGGTTGTCGCCGCAATGGTGTGGTATGCCCCCGGTGGCGAACCGATTCTTGCAAGCCTCGGATTTGCTGATTTCGCCGGCGGAATGGTTGTCCACGGTGTCGGTGGCGTGGCTGGCCTGACGGCCGCCTACATTCTCGGTGCGCGGTTGGATAAATACAACTCCGACGGTTCGGCTAACGTTATCCCCGGCCACTCAATGACGTTTGCAGTGCTTGGCACGCTCATTCTGTGTTTCGGCTGGTTCGGCTTCAACGTCGGCACCGCGGCCACCGTGATTAACTTCGATGGTGCCGCCGAAGCCGGCTCGGTTGTCGCACTCGGTGACTTTGCCTACGTCGGCAGCGTCGCTATCGTGACCGCACTCGGTATGGGCCTCGGTGCAATCGGTGCGGCCACAGCCTCACTGTACTTCAACGGCAAAGTCGACACCCTGTACGTCGCAAACGGCATGCTGGCCGGCCTCGTCGGCGTCACTGGTCCAACGGACCTGATCACGCCAATGGGTGCAATCGCAATCGGCTTCCTTGCTGGCGCACAGCTGCCGATCGTCTTCCGCTTTGTTGAAAAACGACTCAAAATCGACGACGTCTGTGCAGTGTTCCCGGTCCACGGTAGCGCAGGGATGCTCGGACTGATTCTCTACCCACTGTGGTCCAACGCGGGCGGTGCGACCGTCATCGGCGGCGGCATCATCGGCGGCGGCATTCTCTCGATTGAGGCTGGCGCGTTCGTCCCACAGATTATCGGTGTTGCCGTGATCACCATCTGGACAGTTGCGGCAACTGCAGCCGTTTGGGGTGCGTTCAAAGCCATCGGCGAAGCACGCGTTACGCCCGAACACGAACAGGATGGCCTCGATATCGCCGAACACGGCGTCGAAACCTACCCCGAGTTCGGCACCGACCGCATCGCAACTGACGGCGGCGACAACATGAGCGTCGACGAATACGAGATCCGCACTGACGGCGGCCGCGAAATCCGAACCGACGGCGGCGAAGACGCTGAGCTTAAAATGATCATCTCGGTGATCCGCCCAGAAAAACTCGGGGCCGTTAAACAGGCACTCGCCGAAGTCGGCGCGCCTTCGTTGACAGTCACCAACGTCTCAGGTCGCGGCAGCCAGCCTGCTAAAAAGGGCAGCTGGCGTGGTGAAGAGTACACTGTCGACCTGCATCAAAAAGTCAAAATCGAGTGCGTTGTTGCCGACATTCCTGCCGAGGACGTTGTCGAAGCGATCCGCGAGGCAGCCAACACCGGCGAGCCGGGCGACGGCAAGATCTTCGTGATGGATGTCGAAAACGCAGTACAGGTTCGAACCGGCGAAGACGGCACGGAGGCGGTCTAACGAACAGGATCCCCCAGTGGGCACAAGACGGCGATAAACCCGACTGCCCACAACTGACCGTTTTCCACACTCCCGACGGACGCTGTTTGCGCCGTCGATTCTTTTTTCAGCGTTGATTCAGTCGCTTTCAGCGTCGACGGCAGTACGGCGACTTATATCGGTGTGGCCAATAGGCGTAGCAAGATGGGCTACACCTACAGCGGCTCGGCACACACCGAGCTCTTTGCGTCATATGCGGCCGACGACCCACAGTTTCGGACCCACGAATCGCCGAACTTTCCCGAACGCGAGACAGTGATACGCGAGACCCAACTGCTTCGTAAACTCCTGTTTCCGGGCTGCTGGAACGCACCCGAAATCGTTGAGGATGAAACTGCACTCCGTGAGATGATAGAAGAACTCGGCGATCAGTTCTGCCGCGGGATCGAACCCTACGCCCCCGAGTGTCTCTCAGAACCCGTCGACGCCGTGATCGATGCGCTGCCAGCGATCCGTCAGCAACTCAAACAGGATGTCGAAGCCGCATACAAGGGCGATCCGGCGGCAACGAGCTACGTAGAAGTTATCCGGGCATATCCTGGCGTGCATGCAATGATGGTCCACCGCGTGGCTCACGTACTGTATAAACAGTCACAGCAGGCCTACGCCCGCGAGCTGGCCGAAGCCGCCAAAACCGCCACCGGAATCGACATCCATCCCGGCGCAGACATTGGCGAGTACGTGTTTATCGACCACGGCAGTGGCGTCGTTATTGGTGAGACAGTGACGATTGGCGACTGGGTGCGACTCTATCAAGAGGTCACTCTCGGGGCGCTGCATTTCGAGGAGGCCGAAGACGACGAGCAGATGCTGAAAAAAGGGTACAAACGCCATCCGGATATCGGCAACAACGTCGTTATCGGCGCTGGAGCCAAGATTCTGGGGCCAATCTCGGTTGGCGATCACGTCTCGATTGAGGCGAACGCCTGGGTCACCGACGATGTGGCCGCCCACACGAACGTCTTTATTAAGCATCCCGAACAGACCAGAAAGCCAGTCGACGGTGAGTCGTAGGGTGAATCACCCCGAGGTCAAGCCTCGGGGCTTCCTGCTTCCACGACGTGACTTGCAGATACACGCTGGAAACCAGCGGTATCCACAGCGGTCACAGTCTCCACAGGCGTAGATTCGGGCC
>PWFE01000164.1 GCA_003554115.1 Haloferacaceae archaeon
CGAACGTGACGCCGAGCAGTGACGACCGACTCACACCCGCCGCGAGACCTCCATATCGAGGCAGATCTGACGGTTGGACTCGCCTCTTCGACCCTCCGAATACACTCGACTGATACCGTGCTGTACGTCGACGCCAGAAGCGTAGCCGCACTCAGAGAACTCCGGGCGGCCGCCGAGACCAAGCCAGTCGACGCACTTCGAACACTGGGTATCGAAAGCTCGTTTGCAATCGAGACACCGATTGTCATCCGGGTTCGTGGCATCCCGGTTGCAGCCACCCGGCCAGGCAAACCGGTGGGTCGACTCGCCGAGTGGCTCGGAACCACTCCGTTTTCGCCCAAGCCGTGGGGGATCGTACGAGCGGTCGGCCGAACGTTCCTCACTCGCGAGTAAGGCTACTGGGTAGTAGAGTTATAAACCCTCAACGGTCGACACAGCCAGCGATCAGCCCGCGCAGTTTCTCGCGGGCCGCCGCTGGATCGATACTTTCGGTGAGCGCCCTGACAACTTCGATTGGACCGCTGGTGGGTCGACCGGGATATGCGCCACCGGCAAGTCGGTAGCCCTCGTCAGCCCAAACGACGAGAGACGCCTCAATCGGAAGGCACAGCGAATCAGCCCGGCTCTCAATATCGAGATCAAGTCGCGCGGTGTACCGAAACCGACGGGCCTTCGTAGAGCCTAGCGAGACTGAATTGCTGGTTTCGGTTTCGATCTGTGTTAGCCCCCGACCTGACAGTCGCTCAACGAACGCGCGGTCGACTCGGTTTCGGATCAACGACGTGAGCACTGGATTCGGGGGTTGGGATGGCTCAAGTTGGATGCGGCTGGCAAAAAAGAACTGCCACGGATGATCAACACCGCAGCGTTCGAACACCTGTTTGCGCCTGATTGACTCCTCGTAGACAACGGTGTGGGTGTACGCCGAGACTACCGGCGTCGAAAACGGCGAGTCGACTGCTTGGTCAGTCTGCCGCCAGTCGGCCAACAGCTCGTCGGGCACCGCTGGCGGCGGAATCTCCATGCTTAGTGGTCGTCCTCACGCCACTTGTGTTCACACTGTGTACAGACGAAAAACCGGGTCTCGCTTTCGTCCGCGGATCGAATCTGTTGCATGTACCAGTAGGCCTGGTCGTTCTCACACTGCGGACAGTGGGCAGTCGTCGTCGGCAGCCCCTTGTCTTCGGCGTCGCTGACGTCGACAATTTCTGAGTCCTCTTGGCCCTGTGTCGTGACCATCCCAGCCTCTTTGGCCTCATCACGCAGTTTTTCGAACCCACAGGAATCACAGATCCAGTGGTCGCCCTCCGTCTTCATCATCGAACCGCAGTCATCACAGAACTCCATTAGCGGAGTGAAAATGGACTTGCATACTTAAATAACAGGTTTGGGCGATCAGGCGTCGCCGTCGGACTGGCCGGGTTCGCCGACAGCCTCGATCGGCATCACGTTGTTTAGTTCGGTACACAGATCGTCGCCCGACTCAAACCGCTCGCGGTCGGTAGCAGCGATTAACTCGCCGAGGTTAGCCTCGCCGTCGGCCAAAACCAGCGTCACGTCGTCGAACGCGTCTGCGGCGTCGACTCTGGGTTGTGGATACTCGAGACGGTCGAGCACGTTTTGTACACGGTTGATTTTGATTCTGTCTGTCACAGCGTCTATAACGGTTCCACACGACTTAGCCGCTCTGGGGGGTTTCCTGACAGTATCACAGGCGAGAAGAAACCCGGAACCCCATTATACGAGGCGGTACAAACAGCCGCTATGAGCCTCACGGACGACGAGTTGGACCGGTTGGGTGATATCGTCGAACTCCAGCCAACGAAGAACAAGGAGCTACAGGACCGCTGGGAGCTCGACAGCGGCAGCGAAGTCCACCAGTATCTTGAAGGCCACCTCAAGGAGTACTACTTTCGAGACGACAACAGCCTTATCCGGTCGACGGCTGAGGCGGTCGAACTCACGGGCGTCGAACCCGGTGTCGAACCCCCAACTGAGGGCCAAGGCACCGACGAACCGCCGAGCCAGATTCGTGTTTCCGAACTCGAATCGCAGGTGTTCGCGGTTGTTGCCGGCCCCGACGAGCGATCCGAGAGCGTCGTTAGCGTGCTCAACAGCCTCCGTGAGGCGTACGATGTCGACCCCGAGGCTGGCGATGTCCGCCGAGCCCTCCAGAGTCTCAAACGAAAGGGTGTGATCGAAGTAATTTATCGAACGGTTCCCACGTTCCGGCTCTGTGTTGAGCGCGATGCGGTTGCCGTCGAGTCGACCGACGAGTAGCCGTCGACTTACTCGCTGTAGTCAGTGACTACTCGTCGATGGCTTCCGGTGAGTGCCTGTTTTCTCTTGTTGCCCGATCCCCCAGCAGCCGTTTGATACCCTTTCCGGGGCCGCCCTCAATCGGCCACCCACGGGTCCGCCACGTAGGTGGTTCGGGCTGGAAATCCCGACAGCCGCCCGAACAGACCGCAGCGGACTGATGGCATTGTTTGGCTGCACACCACGGCAACAGCGCCCGCCCACTGCGACGCAGTTCGAAAAACCGACAGTCCGGCCGCATCGTCTCGTGGTAGCTGCGCCAGCCCCGACCGTAGGCCCGCTCGGCGAGTTCGAGTCGTCGTCCGATTCGATGCTCGCTTTCGTCGGTCGACAGCCGTGTTGGATACCACTCGACGCTGGCCGAATCGGCCGTAACTCCGTTCTCGAATTCGGTTGTCAGAATACCGGCCTCGACTGGGAGTGACTCTAGCAGGGCGGGTTCGACACGCCGGCCGGTTTGTTCGGTTGCGACCCACACTTCGTCTGCGAGACCAGTCTCAACATCGTGCTGTAGCTGGTCGGCCAACTGTCGAGCTGCACTCGCATCCAGATCGGGTTTGTTCTCGATGGCGATCAGTCGACGCACCCAGTCGGGATACGGCCTGATGCGTTTGATCTGGATACGGTTGCCATCTTTTCGTTTGTCGACGATACCGCGAGCGGCTGCACGGTGAATTGCCTCCCGAACGTACCGCCACGGGTAGCCCGGATCGGGCAACGCATCACGATAGTAACTCCATTCGACGGGTGCGTTGCGGACGATATGAAGCAGATCGGACTCAAGCTCGCGGTCGCCGAACTGGTGGCGAACGGCGAGGGCTGCGGGGTCGACCTCAACGACAACCGTATCCCAGCGTCGGCTGGCAGTCCCGAGCTGTCGAGCAACGAGGTGGGCGCAGGTGGTTGGCTCTGCAGGCGGCCACGTGAGTTCGGCCCAGCGGCATACCTGTAACTCGTAGATGAACTCCGAGGAGGCCACGCCCTAAATGTACTCGCCCTCTTCGTCTTTGAGCTCCTCTAAAAACTCGTGGGCCTCTTCGAGAATCTCGCGCGGACCGTCTTGGGTGATCGTGTTGAGTGCCTGCTCGTAGTCGCGCCACTGCAGGTCGCGGTGTTCTTTCGAGAGTTCCGCACTCGCCTCGAAGGAGTGGGCAATAAACAGGTGGACTGTTTTGTGAATCGTCTTGCCGCTGGCCTGAAAGACGTAGTCGTACTCCTCGCGGAAGCCGTTGATAAGTCTGAACTCCTCGATTCCGGCTTCCTCCGTTACTTCTCTGATTGCAGTTTGCTGGAGCTCCTCATCCTGTTCGACCCCGCCTTTGGGAAACTCCCAGTCTCCCGGACGGCTTTTAAGGAGCAGATACTCCCGTCGGCCGCGGGTGTCGCGGAAGAGGATTGCACCAGCACTTGTCGCCTCGACCGTCATTAGAAACGGGTATGCGACCGCATGTTAAGAGGGTATCGGACGCCATACCAGTCGACCACTGTGAGTACGGAACGCTGTCGACGGCCTTTCTCCGTCGGCCCGCTAGTAGTCGATATCTACAGCATGGTAGCCAGTGGCTACTGATTAATCGACTGCACCTTGTGCGAGTCGTTCGCACTCGACCGAGCGGTAGATGCGTTTTTGGTGCTTGCGGCCACAGATGGCTGTAGATCAATGACCTTCGTCACCAAACTCACCTTCCAGTCGGGCGACCGGGCAGTCCTCGAAGACACTGTTGATTCGTTGAAACAAAAGGTCGAACGCAAGGGCGGCCAGTGTAAGGGTCCTCACACCTCGCCGGTCGAACGGATTCGCGTCCCGCAGTATCGCACGCTTCAGCCCGGCCAGACGTTTTCGGGATGGGATTATGCCGTTTACGAACGCCGCCTCGACATCCACGGTGCCGACCATATCGCCCGCGAGATCGGCCATCAGGAGTTTCCCAACTCGGTTCACGTCGAGATCGAAGTCGAACAGAAAAAACCGCTCGGCCACAACCAGAACTAGCTGCCGTCGACGACCGAGAGGCCAGTCATTACAGCTTTATTTTCTCTCAGCGTCTGCTGGTAGTATGAGCGATTCAGCCGCCCCACTCGATTCGGGGCTCCGCGAACTCCGCCGGGAACTCCACCAACACCCCGAGCCTGCGTGGTGTGAGTTTTATACCACTGCCCGCCTGATCGATGCTCTCCGCGAGCGCGACGTCGATATCCACTACGGCCGTGACATTCACGCCGCCAACCAGCGACTCAACGTGCCCGACGAGTCGACCCGTGCTGAGTGGGCCGACCGTGCTCGCGAAGCTGGAGCCGACGAAGCGACTGTCGAGGAGATTAGGGAGGGCTTTACCGGCGCAGTCGCCGTCTTCGAGCGCGGTGAGGGACCCACCGTTGCACTGCGGGTCGACATCGACGCGCTGCCGATTACCGAGGCCGACACCCCCTCGCATCATCCCGCATCCGAGGGGTATCGGTCGGAAAACGAGGGTTACATGCACGCCTGCGGCCACGACGCCCACGCGACTATCGGTTTGGGCGTCCTCGATGCGATCATCGACAGCGACTTTTCGGGCACGTTCAAACTTATTTTCCAGCCCAGCGAAGAACAGATCTCGGGAGCAAAGCCGATAGCCGAATCCGGTATCATCGACGACGTCGACCACCTGCTCGCACTGCACATTGGTCTTGATCATCCGTCTGGGCAGGTCGTCGCCGGCATCGACGACTTTCTGGCAGTCACGCAGTTCCGCGTCGACTTCGAGGGTGAATCAGCCCATGCCGGAGCCCGCCCGGAGGACGGCGCAAACGCGGTTCAGGCGATGGCAGCGGCCATCCAGAATCTCTACGGCATCCCCCGGCACGCTGATGGGGCGACCCGCGTCAACGCCGGCCGAGTCGGCGGCGGCACCGCCGATAACATCATCCCCGAACACGCTTTTATCAAAGGCGAGGTCCGCGGCGAGACAACCGACCTTATGCGGTATATGTGGGCGGCCGCCCAGCGCGTTATCGATTCGGCCGCCGAAATGCACGGCTGCGAAGCCGACATCGAGATGCTTGGCGAAGCTCCGAGTGCCGAAAGCGACCAAGCGTTGGTCGACATCGTCGCCGACGTTGCCGGTCGAACGGCCGGCGTCGAGGAGGTTATCGAGCGCGACAGTCTCGGCGGCAGCGAAGACGCTACGTTCCTGATGCAGCACGTTCAGAACCAAGGTGGGCTCGCCGCCTATGTCGGCGTCGGCACCGACCACCCTGGCGGCCACCACACCCCGACGTTCGACGTCGACGAACAGGATATCGCCGTCGCTGTCGAGGTGCTATCCGGGGCCGTCGAAGCGATTGCTGCAACCGATGGTGGCCAGCGTGGCCACGACGAGAGTTAACACCTTTATGTACTGATACTGACCCTCAGATATGCACCAGACGTTCGTCGACCTGTTGGAAGAAAACCGTACACACGCTGCCGAATTCGACACAAAGTTCGATCACTGTCAAGACTCTCAGCAGCCCGAAGCAGTCACGATCTGCTGTTCGGATTCGCGTGTGCTGCAGGACCACATCTGGAACAACGACCAGCCGGGTCGGCTGTTTACGGCGGGCAACATCGGCAACCGCGTCGTCCAACAGCATGACGGCGAGTCGGTTGTCTCCGGCGACGTGCTGTATCCGATAGCACACACCAGCACCGAAACCGCGGTCGTGATGGGTCATACTGGCTGTGGGGCGGTCACCGCAACCTACGACGCGCTGTCGTCGACCGACGGGCTCGACGAACCGCCGGGCATCGACCACTGTCTGGACCTACTGAAACCACACATCAAACCCGCACTTGAACTGCTGGACGACGACCTCGAACGCAGCGAGGCAGTCAACCGACTCGTCGAGTACAACGTCGACCGACAGATCGACTTTTTGATCGCAAGCAACCAGATTCCCGAGAACGTCAACTGTGTCGGCGTTGTTTACGACTTCCAAGACGCCTACTCCGGCAAGCGTGGTGAGGTGCACGTGATTAACGCCAACGGCGAGACGAACGTCGAGACACTCAAAAACGACCACCCAGAGATCGAATCCCACATCGAACGACTCTGGGAGTACTGAGCCCACCAGTTCACGAGTTTATACGCGGTGGCTGCCAACAGGCCACTGTGAGTACGTACCGAAACGCGGGACTGTTCGTGCTGTTGTCGTTTCTCTGGGGCAGTTCGTTCATGGCGATTAAAGCGGGCCTTGAGTTCCTGCCACCGGTGTTGTTCGCAGCGGTTCGGTACGACATCGCGGGGATCATACTGCTGGTGTATGCGGCCTCGACGACCGACTACTGGCGACCCCGAACGCGGGCCGACTGGGTGGTAGTCGCCATCGGATCCGTACTGATTATCGGGCTTTATAACGCCTTGCTGTTCGTTGGCCAACAGGGCGTCACCAGCGGCGTTGCGGCCATCCTCATCGCGATGAATCCTGTGTTGGCGACCGGCTTTTCGCGGCTTCTGTTGCCCAGCGAGCGGCTGGGATCTGTCGAGTTGGTCGGACTCACTGCTGGCTTCGTGGGCGTCGGGCTTGTCGCCCGCCCGTCGACCGGCGGGCTTGTTGGGAGCGACCTCATCGCGCCGGGGTTGATCCTGTCGGCGGCGGCTGCGGTCGCACTCGGCAGCGTGTTAGTTCAGCGCGTCGACAGCGAGTTGCCGACGGTGGGGACGGTCGCGTGGTCGACTGTCTTCGGCGCGCTGTTGTTGCATCTGTTGAGCGGTGGGCTCCCCGCAGAATCGCTCGCCGATGCCACAATCACCACCGAAACAGTGGTCATCGTGGGCTATCTCGCCGTCTTTGCCAGCGCGGTTGGCTATGTGATCTACTTCGATCTGTTGGCACAACTCGGAGCGATTGAGATCAACCTTGTCTCGTATACGGTCCCGGTGTTTGCGGCGCTCTCGGGGTGGGTTGTGTTGGGCGAGTCGATTGATTGGCTCTCTATTGTCGGCTTTTGTGTGATCTTTGGCGGATTCGTGCTGTTAAAACACGAAACACTCGGCAACCGGATCGGCCGGTGAGTCCATTGAGTGGGTAATAGTGGGCAACACTTATTCGGTCGGCGATGCGTCTAGTGTGTATGCCCACAGTCGACGCCACAGACCTCCAGACGAACGAAACCGATGACAGAGGTCGAATCTATCTCGGCACTGAGTACGCCAACAAGCGGGTGACAGTTGCCGTTGTCGAGGTCGAATCCGACGGCCCCGATGAAGAAACGCTGGCTGCGGCCTACCGCGAAGCCGCCGAGAGTGCCGACACGCTGACAACGGAGTGGGACGACGCCTCCGAGGAAGCCTGGGACGCACTCGACGAATGAGCGACCGGGTCGACGTTCGGCGCGGCGATGTAGTGATCGTTCGACTCGATCCCGCAGAGGGTCACGAACTCACAAAAACCAGACCAGCGGTCGTCGTCCAGAACGACACCGGAAACAAAAACGCCAGCACAACGATTGTTGCGCCTGCGACGGGTACCCACCGTGGGTATCCGTTTGAAGTACTGGTCGAAGCCAACAGTTCTCCGTTTGAAAAAGACTCTTCGATTCGGCTTGATCAACTTCGAGTTGTTTCTATTGCAACGCGGATTCACGCTGTTGCCGGTAGTCTCGATGCGGAGACAATGGCGGCCGTCGACGATGCACTAAAACTGAGCCTCGGCCTCGATTAGCGATTCTGGCGCTGTTCGACCTTGTTCAACTCAATGAGGAGCCGGAACACTGCTTTCACGAGATTGGAGTCGACACCAAAGGCGTCAGCGTTCTCGCCGGCTCGGGCCATCACTTTGTCCTCTTGGCCCTCGTCGGTCGTCGGCAGATCGTGTTCTGCTTTGACCTCGGCAATGGTGTCGGCCACGTAGGTTCGACGCGCGATCAGCTCGACGATCTCGTGGTCGATATCTTCAATTTCCATCCGCAGCTCCTCTAGGGTCATTTCTTCGGGGTTTGGGTTCGTACTCATTGGATTCGTGCTCCCTCTGTTCGCGTGGTTGTCTCAATAAGCTGTCCATCGCGGTCGGCCCACTGCGCGCGGACCGCCGCCAGTGACGCACTGTCGCCGACGGCCACAACGCTCGGGCCAGTGCCTGACAGCGAGACACCCTTGGCGTGGCCCATCGCTTCGACGGCTGGCTCGGTCGAAAAGCCGAGCGCCGCCGAATACGCTAGGCCGTTGACCGTCATCGCCTCGCCGAAGCGGCCCTCATGTGCCAACTCCTCGACCAACTCGGCCATCTCCGTAATTCGCTGGCAGCGCTCGACGTCAGCGTCTGCACTGTAAGCGCGCTCAGGTGGCGTCCAGACGAGAACCTCCCAGTTGCGAGTCGACCGCCCCAGCAGTTCGTCGGTGTCGTTGTCAGTCACTACGACGCCACCGACCATGCTGGCGGCTGCATCGTCGAACGCACCGGTGATCGTCACCCCCACGTCGCGGGCGGCGTCGACGCCGATCCGACAGGCATCGAGTGCGGTAATCTCGTCGGCCGCGGTTTCGTGTGGCTCGCCGTCGAGTTCCCACTCACCAGCCGGGTCGACGACTGATACATCGAGTGCATCAAGTGTTGCGAGAATCGTGGCGTTAGCCGCGGCACTCGAACTTTTGAGCCCGGCTGCCATCGGCACCTCGCTTTCGGTTCGGACCGTGCCACCCTCGCCGTCACCGAAGCGGTCGACGACGCGTTCGACACAGCGTTCGATCAGTCGAGTATCACCATCGGGGGCGGCTGCAATTTCGCCAGTGATGGATTCTGCGGTATCGAGTTCGACGGTGGCTGTCGTGTCGACATCGATACCAAACGCCGCGCCAGTGTGCGTGGCAAGCGCGTTGAGAACGGTTCCGGCACCCGGTGCAGAGGCGACGCCTTTCATACGCCTATCGGTGGCAGGCGATACAAAAGAGGTGACGGTTCAGGTTGCCGGAAATTGGTGCCGATGTGGAACTTAGTTGAGTGCGGAACTCAACGCCGAAATCAGACTACCCATAATCGCTGTCGGGAACCCGGCGATAATCATTGGGAACAGCGCTTGGCCGAACGAAAACGCCTGCTCTGCCTCGGTTCCTTTCGACAGTATCAGCAGGCCGAGTGCGACAACGCTCATGATATAAAATCCGACGAGACTTCCGGCACCACCGGTAATCAGTGCGATTTTCGGATTCGAAAACACCGAGCCGAGTAGCCCACCGATCAGAGCCGCCAGAACGGGTCCGAGAAAGAAGATGATTACTGCTGTCTGGAGGTACGAAACCGCGATAAAGATCGGCCCGAACTCGGCCGCCCCACCAGCATCGGTAATCAGCTGGGATTGGGCCCACGATCCTGAGATGTAGGCGAGTATTCCGAGCACGATACCGAAGACGGCGAAGATCGCCGTTATAAAGCCAATAGATTGTAGTATGTTTTTCATGTGTTGTATTCCTCTATGGGTTTACCCACGTTCCATCAAGCAGTCCGTTCCAGTCGTCGTCGCGTTCTTCCCACGCAGTCCGTGAAGGACCGACTGCAAACAGGTACGTTCCAGCACGGATGAGATACGCGTAGATCCGTCTGCCGTCTCGTGAGTACAGCACTTGGTTCCATGTTTCGTTTCCCCAAGATTCTTCATCTTCGATCTCTTTGTCGGCGGTCACTGACTCGAAGGCCTCGTTCGCAGCAACGAGGTCCTCATACCGCTGGCCGTAGACATCGAACGAATCGGTGTTTCTGGGATCGACATCTCCGCTGCCGCCGACATCGTGAATCCGAACGTACAGCCGGTATCGGCGGTCGGTCGACTCCTCGAACGGCTCGAAGTCATCGTCCATCGTTCCAAGCACCCGGAGCGGTGCGCGACCGATCGGATCATATCTGATGCTTCTGGACGAGTCGTTGATGACATACACGCCGTAGCCGTCATCATCCCCGTCCGGATGGTGATTTCGCTCGTCGCTTATATACCGGGTTTCGTATAGCTTGTCGCCGCCACCGAACCAGTCGTACAGCCGATTATCGATCGGGTTCGGAGAGTAGCGTCGACGGAGTGCCGAGGAGGTCGATGCTCCTCGATAGCGGCTTCGAAGATCAGTGAGTTCTGATTCGACCCGTTCCCAGTCTTCTCGTCGACGAAAACGGTCAATCTCTTCGAACTTCGAGTTGAACCCTCGGTAGTTGTAATGATCCGTAAACTGCGGTTCGGGAATGTCATTGACCTCACGGGTCACCTCGTCGGCAAACGATTCGACATCCTCCAGTTGATCGGCCTCGATTCTCCCCTCTTCGTCGAGCGTTTCGAGAAGCGAATCAAGCGCGTCGACGACCTCCCGAATACGACTACGGTGTTCGCGGATCATCTCGTCGTATTCGGTTTCAAACCAGCGGAGCTCCTCGTAGAGCTCGTCAGTATCCTCGGCAAGTCGTTCGTTGATCGCCTCAACGTCCGGCTCGTCTTCTTCGTCTTCTTCGTCTTCTTCGTCTTCTTCAGCTTCGTCGTCTGGCTCCTCCGGCTCTTCGGATTGCGGATCCGGATACGTGACGTTCGACCCGGTCGACAGACAGCCAGCAACCCCGGTGCCAATACCGACGCCTGCAATCGCAAGGTATCGACGACGTGTAGGGTGCATGAATCCGACTGGTCGTTCGTGGATTATAAACCCCGCACCCATAATTATCAGCACTGACAAACAGCGGGCTTTTTCGGTGCAGGCTCCAAGGGCGGATATGGCTATTCACAACGACGTTCCTCCGCGCACACTCGGCGTCGAACTCC
>PWFE01000147.1 GCA_003554115.1 Haloferacaceae archaeon
ATCGAGCGCCATTCAGCGACGTTGGTGTTTTCAGATTCGTCGACCGCCGCCGCAAGCCCGATTTCGGCGAGATCCTGCGGATAAGCCCGGTGGGTGTTGTTTTCGAGCACCATCAGCAGCGAGGGCAGCACCCAACTGCGCAGTTGGGTGTAATCTTCGCTGTAGGGGCCGGTGATCTCGACGGGTTCGCCCGCACCGACGACATCGGTTCCGGGTTCAACGTTGAGTCGATCGTAGTTGGCCTCGTGCGAGATCATATGGAAGTTCAGCAGATCCTCGAAGCCGAGGCCGACGAGACTCGCACGCGCGGCGTCTTCGAGTCGAGTGCGTTCATGTCGACCACCGACGGTTCCCACGTCAGGATACCGCGGTTCGAGTTCGTTAAATCCGTAGGCACGGCCCAAATCATCGACCAGATCCATTGGGTGGAGCACATCGACCCGGTAGGGTGGGATTTCCACCTCGTAGGCAGTTCCTACGGCGTCCGACTCGTCGACGGTTGCCGAAAGCCCTGAGCGCTCAAAGAGATCCAGGACGGCCCCGGAATCGAGGTCGATTCCAAGAACCGTCTCAATGCGGTCGTGGGCGAGCGTTTTGGTGCGAACCGAGAAATCAGGCCGGAGCAGCTGTGGACCGTACTCCTCGTCGGCTGCCTCGGCGTCCGGGTATTCGATATCAACCTCCTCAATCGTCGCGCCGCGCGCAGAGAGCGCATAACAGATGATGTTGCAGATATGGTCGATGGTCCACTGATCAGTGCCAGTGAGTTCGACCAACAGATCACGGGATTCGGGTTCGACCTCCGTGCGTCGACCGTTGATGATCGGCGGGAACGAAAACAGCCCAAGCTCGTCGTAGATGGCCGGATATCGCTCGAAGCCGTCGAGTAGGTCGGCGTATTTTTTGCCGGTGTCGTGATTTTCGAGCACCTCGGCCGGAGTCATTTCGGCGTCGGATTCCAGCGGGACGAACGTCTCGCCTTCCGGTTCGACGCCTGTGTAGGTAATCGACGGTCGACCCTCGTCGTCGTACGATTGGCCTTTGATCATCGTCAGGTCGTGAATCCCGATGGCGGCTTTGGCGCGCTTTCGGCCAATCGTCGCATGCAGTTTCTCTTGGAGTTGGATAATCGACTCAAGGGCGTCTTCCGAGAGATTCACGTCTCGGATGATTGCACCCGAAACGTAGGGCCGACCCGCGGGGACGCTCTCGTCGACTTCGATTGTCCAGTCGGCGTCGTTGGTCTCTGGGACGTAGAGTCCGCGATCATCGCCGTACTGATACCGCAGCGAGCGGGCGACACCCTCGACCGAAAGGCGGTCGAGACGGTCGGGCGCGAACTCGAGTTGCATCAGCCCATCGTCGGTTTCGCCCTCGTATTCGAGCCCGAGATTGAACAGGTCGTCTTTGAGTTCCTCGTCGCTTTTTTCGTCGTGACCGGTCAGCTCGCGGAGTTCGTCCGGATCGACATCGACGACTGGCATTAGTAGACCACCTCCGTCTCCCGCAGGAGTTCAAGATCACACAGCGTTCCATGCACATCCCGGATATCCTCGAAACCGTACATCAGCATAAGGAGTCGTTCGAGCGCTAGGCCCCAGGCCATCACGTCGGCTTCAATCCCAAGTGGTTCGAGCACCTCGGGCCGGAACATGCCGGAGTTGCCGATCTCGACGAGTTCGCCCGTCGTGGGATGAGTTCCAAAGAGTTCGAAGGAGGGTTCGGTGTAGGGGTTGTAGTGGGGTTTGAACTCTAGGTCCGTAATGCCGAACTGGCGGTAGAACTCTTCGAAGGTTCCCATTAGATCACGCACCGACAGATCCTCAGCGAGCACCCAGCCTTCGATCTGGAAGAACTCAAGAAGGTGAGTCGGATCGAGCGTGTCGTTGCGGTAGACTTTCTCGACCGAAAAGTACCGCTGAGGTGGCTCGACGTTTGCGCCCGCAAAGCCAGAGAGATACCGCATCGAAAGCGAGGTGGTGTGGCCACGCAGCGCGACCGCCTCCGCAAACTCGCGGCTCCACGGCGAGTGATACCCCTCGCCGTCGGTGCCAACGCCCTCACGGTGGGCCGATTCGACACGGTCGACGAGTTGGTCGGGGAGTTCTTGGATCGGCGGCACATCAAGTGCGAAGCGATCCCAGTGGGTCCGAGCGGGGTGGTCTTGGGGCATAAACAGACAGTCGTTGATCCAGAAATCAGCGTCAGCATGCGGGCCTTCCATCTCTTGAAAGCCCATTCCAACGAGCACGTCTTTGACGCGGTCGGCAGTCTGCCGCAAAATGTGTTTGCGGCCGCCCTCGATTTCGGGGGCGTCGGCTGCGACGTTGTACTCGGTGAACTCCACGTCCTGCCACTCGCCGCTGGTCAGCATCTCAGGCGTCAGTCGGTCGACCGTCTCGGCGACCTCGATTCCCTCGGTGAGTGCGGCCTCGCCCGCCTCTGTCAGCCGAACTGTCCGGACGGTTCGCTCGGATTGGACAACGAGATCACGGCGTTCGAGTTGATCCAAGAGATCGCCGTCTTCGACGGTCTCGCCGGCCGCGAGCGATTCGAGCGCCGTAGCTTCGGGGTCCGCATCAGGGTCGGCGTCGGGATCGCCCGAAACCTCTCCGGAGTCAATCGAGCCATAGCCCTTGCGCGCGAAGTTCGAGAGGGCAATGTTGACCTGAGGACCACCAAGTCCCGATGCACCGATGAGCTGGCCCATCTGGACGGGCTCGGCGTCGGCTCCGGCCTCGATTGCGGCTCGGTAGAGTCGAACCTCCGGAAGGCCGTCGGCGAGGTACTCGTGAGCCTCATCTGTGAGTTCAACGCTGATTTCGGTTGTTTCGTCGACGGCCACCAGCCCTGCCTCGCGGAGCTCGAACGCGGCGCGGGTGACCGCGGCAGTCGCGAGATCCGTCTCGTCGGCCAGCCGGTCGACGGTCGGTTCGTCGGTCGTGTTCGCGGCTTCGAGAACCGCGAGCTGTGAATCCGGGAGTCGCATACAGTTGTTGAAAAGGATTCTGTGGGGTCGACAGTTAGCGTTTGCGAAGACGTAAGCCAGCTTCGAGGGACCTGTTAATAAATAGAACCGAAATCATCGGTAGAATTAATTATCCTGATCCAACTAGTATAGGTGTGACTGTCGATAGTGATACACAGACTCCTTCGGCAGACAGTCTGCCGGATGAGACGATTTTGAGGCTCCTCGAAGAGCACAAGGCACTCCCGACGTCGACAGTGGCTGCAGAACTCGAAGCAACTACTGAGACGATTCGCAGTCGACTCCAGATGATGGCAACAGTCGGCCTGATCGAACGCCGTGAGACAACCAACGGCGACGTCTGGCTGAGCTGGTAGGCTGTTCCTACTTATAACTGGCAGCGAAGGATTAGTGTGAACCGCCCGGTCCGCGCCGCGCGGACTCAAGGTCGATATCCAACTCCTCGAGTAGCTGTTTTGCCTCTTGGCGTTTTTCTTGATGGTCTTCCAAGAACGCTTTCATCAGCTCGGCGGCCTGTTCTTTGCAGCCGCCACAGAGTCGCTCGCCGTCGACGCACTCTTGATACACCTCTTGGGCCAGTCCATCGTCGTCGTTCGCAAGCAGGTAGGCGTACAGCTCATACACTGGACAGTCGTCTGCCTCGCCGCCGAGTTCGCGTTGCTTTTCGGCGGTTTCGCGGCCGCCCGTCGTCGCTGATTTGACCTTGTCGTAGCCATCTTGGGGGTCGTCCAGCAGGCTGATGTGGCTGGCGGGAATCGACGACGACATCTTGCCGCCCGTGAGGCCAGTCATAAACCGGTGGTAGATCGAGGACGGCTGGATGAAGCCGTAGCCGCCGTTGTCGACCTCGATTTCGCGAGCGAGGGCTTCGGCCTCCTCAAGATCCAACTCGAAGGCGTCGATGTGGCCCTCGTAGACGCGCTTTTCGCCCTCGATGGCCTCGATCATCGCCTCGAAGGCATCTTCGGGACCGTGGCGGTAGAAGAACCTGACGCGGGGACGAAGCGGTTCCATCCCGGCCTCGGAGAGTTTGTCGACCGCCGAGGCGCGGGCCGCGGTGTGCTCAGCGTCGACATCGTGATCCACCAACCAGTCGGCAGCGTCTTCACAGCGAACTACCTCATCGGCGGATTCGGCAGCCAACACATCGTAGGCTGTGCCTAACAGCTCGCGTTCGACAGCGTCGGCCTCGAAGCTCGCGTAGGCTTCGGTTACCTTGAAAAAGCGCATCCGGACGGCTAGATCCCGGGCGAGCCGGACGTGGGGATCTTGGTCGGGGCCGACCGGAATGACGGTCGGTTTGGGCTCGTCGACCAACTGCGGATACAGCATGTCGGCCATCTGGGTGACGACGCTCTGCATGTGGCTCACGCTGGTCTCACCATCAAAACCGTAGATCGAAGAGAATTCGGAGAATCGTGCATTCGAGCCGAGTTCAAAGGCGAGATCCTGCAGGTCGCGGTTCTGTGATTGGCGGTACAGTGTTCCCTCCTCGGGATCGAAGCCGAGCGCAAGGAGGCTCAGCAGATAGCTTTCGGCGTGTTCGTCGATCTCGTCCCAGCTCATCCCGCGGGCGGAGTGGGCTTCGAGATCCGCGATCAGGGCGTACGCATCAGCACCCTGCTGTTGGTGCCAAATGATCTCATCGAAAACGAGTTTGTGACCAATGTGCGGATCGCCGGTCGGCATAAAGCCCGAGAGGACAGCCGCGGGCTCGTCGTTGTTCAGTGCTTCGGTGACCGGCCCGTAGTCACGGTGGCCGAAGATGACTCCGCGGCGCATCAGATAGTGGGGGTTCGGCACGTCGCCGAGAATCTCCTCGAACTCCTCGATACCGAACTCTTCGAACAGTTTGCGGTAGTCAGCGATTGTCGACGATCCCCACGGGTCGATGGTAGTCTCGTCGACGCCGCCGTCAGTACGGGCGTCGACTCGGCGTGCTGGCGTCTCGTCGACCGGCTGGGGTGTGTCGTCGTCAGTCATGGTGTCAGTCGGCTCACAGAGAGCCACTCTACGTGTCCGTTGGCTCCGGTCAGCGCAAAAACCATTCGTTTCCGGACCCCGCCGGCGAGCCGCACATCCAGCGACAACTCGCGCGGATCGAACGCGTGGTCAGGGCTGACGACCCGAACCAGACACTCCGAGTGTGACAACTCGTCGACCGACTCGACCGTACTGTACGTCCGGAAATCCGCCCCGAATTTATATCCCGTTTTGGGGACGACCTGCTGGTCGCGGAGCGCACGGTAGACCGCCAGACGGCGGTCGAACCGCTCGCCTTCGACTGCGCGGCCACGCTCGCAGATGGCGTCGGTTGCTGAGCCGTCGACGCCCTGCAGATCGAGATGGCCCTCGGCGGCGAGCCCGGCGGCTTCGACCAACGAGAGTTGGACCGCGCTGTCGAGAATCGCTTCTCTGGCAGTCAGTGGCTGGCCATAAAAGCCGTGCTCGTAGAACCCCGCGGGGGCCTCCCAGACGACCACGCGATCATCAAGCAGCGAGCCAGTAAGCGAATCAGGCGGCCGATAGGTGGTGCCGCCGTCGAACTCGGGGCGTTCAGTTTCGAGATACGTGATCTCACTTTCCTCGTCGACAATGGCGAGTGTGACATCTTGGAGTTCGTCTGCAGGAATCGAGGCTCGCTCGCCGCGGACGACAACGTGGTGGGCAGCCTCGCCGTCACCGGGTTTGGTCCCTCGTGGGTAGACAGTCAGATCGGTCCACTCGTTTTCATCCTCACCGGGCCACCCCTCGCGGGCGGGCGAGAGATAGAAGCCCCGATCGCGGAGTTCGGCGTACACCAGAAATCGGAGCGCGAATCGGTCGACCGCTGAGGCTGAGGAAACGAAAAAGTCCTCGAAATCGAGACGGTTGCCCGAGCTGTCGTGGTCGACGACGGAGTCGAGATCGCCGCGAAACAGTAGATGGGCGGCTTCAACTCTGGAGACACGGATCGAGTTGCCGCCGTTGGGTGTGCCGTAGCCGCGAGCGTCGTAGAACTGCTGGCGAGCATTGCCCCCGATCTCGACGACACCGTCGCGTAGCTGTCCGTTCATACCTCATCCGGCGGCAGGCGCGGTCAAAGTCGCTACGATACGCCCGGCGCGGGTGATTGATAGTTTTGGTAACACGAATGTCACTGCGGGTATTATAACTTTAGAGTGGATTGCAAACGCATGGCACGAAAAGTCACCCAAGCTGAAACAGGACCATATGCTGTCGACGAAGACGAACTCGAAGCACAGGGCGGAGCCGTCTACATCTGCCAGTGTGGACTCTCGGACAACAAACCGTTCTGTGATGGCTCGCATACAGTAACCGCCGATGAGGAAGACGGCGTCGTCTACGAGTACGAAAATGACGACAGCGACGGTGAGCGAACCGTCGTCAGCGACTGAACCGAGCCGTCCGCAGCCTTTTATACCGTGATCGAGTTGGACGGCTATGCAGACCGACGGATCGGGCAACGAGCAGCTTGAGGAGCCGACTGACCCGGCTCGTGAGTCGTCGACAGCGCCAGCCGACATTGAGGCAGTACTCGGCCAGCTAGACGAACTCGAATCGACCGCAACCACAGCCGCCCAGCGACAGCAGATCGATGCGACCAGAAGCCTCATCGAACGCCTGCCCGGCAAGAGGTTCGTCGATCACCAGATCGACAAGTACACGAGTCGGGACGTCGGCGAAGCGGTCGTCGGCAGTATCGTCTTCGCGCTGCCGCTGTTGGTCGAAGACGGCGTTTTCGAGATTGCTGACCACTTCGTCGAGTTTCTGGTCGCCGGCGTTCCCGTCTTTTTGCTTGCCAACGTTGTGTTCGTCTGCGGACTCACCGCCGGCGTCATCTACGGCGTCGACGTCCGGGAGGTGCGGATCACGAACCCGATTTTCGGCGTGATCCCCCGGCGGCTGGTCGGCGTGCTCGGTGTCTCGTTGCTGATGACAACAGTGTTGATGACGATGTGGGGCCGGCTGTTCGTTGATGACCCCTCAACGATGGCGATGGTCGCACGAATCACCGTCATCTGGGCTGCGGCCGCACTCGGCGCTTCGCTCGGTGACATCCTCCCGGGCGAATCGAAAGGGACCGACCTCTCGTTGAGCGCGCTCAGCGACCGGTCGGCCGAACAGTCGACCCACTCGATCGGCGACGAGTCTCAGTAACATAACACAACCACGTTACAATACGAACCACTATAGGCATCGGCGATAACGGACATGTATGAGTCAACAGGAGCCCGCAGCACTCGACGATACGCCATGTCCAGTGATCGAATCGATAGACGAGATCGGCTCACAGTGGCGGCTGGCCGTCCTGTACGATCTACAGAAGGGCGAAAAGCGATTCAATGAGCTCAAGCGGTCGACAAACGCGAACTCCCGGACGCTCTCGCGCGTGCTTGATGACTTACAAGAGACGGGGTATGTGAGTCGACGGTTCGAAGAGGACAAGCCGATTGCGACCTACTACTCGCTGACCGACAAAGGCGAGTCATTGAGTCCGATTTTCGATGAGATCAAACAGTGGTCCAACGAGTGGTTATAGCACGGGAACCGACAGCAAAAACAGGACAGTCGTAAACCGCAAAGGGCAGTTCAGCCCAAGAGGTAACGCAGCGTTGGGAACCGCTCGATGAGTGGTTCGCCGCCGACCTCCAGTTGTTCGATGTGGCGGTCTGCGCCGAGGATTCGACCTGCACCCAGTGCGGCGACCGTCACGAAGACGACCGCGTAGATGAGCGTCGAATCGAACGCCGCCAAGATGTCGCCCTCCCAGCTACCGAGGTAGAACATCATCATCTGGAGTGCGCCACCGAACGCAGCGAGGCGGACGAAGCCACCAGCGATCAGCGCAATACCGATCAGCACCTGCGTCCATGGAACCATGATGTTCGCCATCTCGACAAATGCCGGCGAGGCTGCCATCGCGCCGTACAGCCCACTGACCGGGCTTGCTGCGTCGACGTTGCCGAGGTAGCCCGCAGCGTTGAACGCCTCACCGCTAATCGCTTCGAACTTGCCGAGGCCGGCAAACAGCATCATCCCACCGATGACTAATCGGAGCAGAACCGCAAACAGCCCCGAAAGCGTGTGGGCTTCGCCTTCGAGTGTAATGCCCGCAAACGAACCGCCAAACTGTGTTTCAGCTTTAGTTGACATTGTGAGGTCTCCAGTTACACCAACGGTTGGATGTCACATATATACCGGCGGGGATTTTCATTTGATGGGAATACCCCGTAGTTCCTAATCATTCTGTGTGAAATACAACCTACAGAGGGCCATCCCTCCGAAACACACTATGGAGCCATACACACCCATCATCATCCTCGCAAACGTCGCAACGCTGCTCGGAGCCGGCGTGATTGCACTGCTTGCACACCGAGCCTTTCGCCGAACACGGACAACCGCACTCAAAACTGCGGCCGGTGGCTTTGCCTGTCTAATCGCCGGGGCTGCAGTCGGTAACGTTCTGTATCTCATGAGCGATGAGTTGGTTGCCGGCCTGATCGTCCAGAGTATGCTTACCGCCAGCGGTGTGTTGTTGCTCGTCTACTCACTGTATTCGGCACCGCTTGCGCCACAGCTTCCGAACTCGACACGCTGAGGCGGACAAACTGACCGAAGGATGGCTTTTTGGGCGCAGAGTGCCCTCATCAGGTATGCAAGCTGCACGCTTCCATGGCCCCGGCGACATTCGCGTCGAGTCGACTGACAAACCACAACTCGACTCACCAAACGGTGCGATTATTCGGGTAACCCACACCGCCGTTTGTGGGTCTGATCTCTGGTTTTACCGCGGCGAAAGCGACCGCGATGTGCCCTCAAACGTCGGCCACGAACCGATGGGTATCGTCGAGGAAGTCGGCGATAGCGTTGTCTCGGTCGACGTCGGCGACCGGGTCTTTGCGCCCTTCTTTATCAGCTGTGGGCGGTGTGAGTACTGCCGGAAAGGCCTGCACACCTCGTGTGTCAACAGCGACAGTTGGAACGGCGCGAACGGAGGTGCCCAAGGAGAGTACGTTCGGTGTCCGGAGGCTGACGGCACCTTGATTCGCGTACCGGATCGCCATGCCGACGACGAGGACACCCTCCGGTCGGTTCTGCCGCTGACCGACGTGATGTCGACGGGCCACCACGCCGCCGTGAGCGCGGGCGTCGAAGCCGGCGTCGACTGCGTCGTCGTCGGCGACGGCGCGGTAGGCCTGTGTGGTGTGCTCGCCGCCCGGCGGCTGGGTGCCGAACGGATCGTCGCCGTCGGCCACCACGAAGACCGATTGGAGATTGCCGAGGAGTTCGGTGCGACCCACACGGTCAGCGAGCGCGGCGAGGCGGCCATCGAAGCAGTCGACGAGATCACAAATGGCGGCGTCAACCACGTGCTCGAATGTGTGGGTGCGACCTCCTCGATGGAGACCGCCCACAGCGTCTGTCGACCGGGCGGTACCGTCGGCTACGTCGGCGTTCCTCATGGGATGGGCGACGGACTCGACCTTTCGCCGTTTTTCCGGGGCAACATCACGCTCAACGGCGGGGTCGCCCCCGTCCGGGCATACGCCGAGGAGTTGCTGGCCGACGTGCTGCAGGGCACGCTCGATCCCTCGCCGATCTTCACGAAGACGGTCGACCTCGACGGCGTCCCGGAGGGGTATGCGGCAATGGACAACCGCGAGGCGATCAAAGTGCTCGTCAAACCATAGCGTCGTCGAGAGCCTCCCGGTAGCCGTTGTCTAATGGAGCGTAGTCAGCGGCTACTTATATACGAGAGAGTGCGAGTCCGGTTCTTCTTAAAAAGCGTCTAAAAGAGTCGACGTGCTCAGTCGGCGGTCGACCCAGTGTCAGAGTCGTCAGTAGCTGACTCCGAGGGGAGTTGTGACTGGGCGTCCGAGCGGGCCGGCTGCTGGCAGCGGCTGTCGAGACATCGCTCGCCGGAGGCCGTCTCAAAGCGTGGCAGCCCACAGCCACACTCGTCAACGATCAAACCAGACGGGAACGAAAACGAGGTCTCGCAGTTCGGGTAATCGTCACAGCCGAGGAAGATGCGGCCGTCGGGACTTCGGACCCGAAGCGACGAGCCACAGTCAGGACAGTCCCATTCGCTGTCGAACCGCTCGTGGACCGCCTCCGAGAGCGAACCACACTGATAGTCGACACAGAGTTCGAACCGCTCGCCGCGGTCGACTCGGATTGTGGGAAGTCCACACAACTCACAAGACCTATCGAGCACAGTCGCGCCGGCTGGAAGCCCGTACTCCGCGTCGCAGTCGAGACACTGTATTTCACCGCGCGTTCGAACCAGCGGGCCGCCGCACTCCGAGCAGTCGCCGACCGGAATGCCGGCCTCCGAGACCTCGTAGGATCGCAGATCGGTCGACCGGTTCGAGGTAACAAGGAGTTCTTGGCTGTCGGTGTGTGCACGAAGACTGAACCCCTCGGCATCGTGTTCGATGGTGACGCCGTCAGGACGGGTGAGCCACGCGACGGGCTGGTAGCCATCGGCATCGTGGACCAACACCGTGCGGTCTGGTTTGACGAGAATGACCACATGGCCGCGCTGAATGCGGTTGCGGGTTCCCTCGAAGCGGACGGTACAGTCACCGGCGAGAATCCGGGTCTTGTCAGACATAACCCCCCTGTTTACCTTTTCAGTTCTAAAGGTACGTCCGAGAGTCTTTATCGGAAGCCGTGGCCTAGGTTGTATGGCCTCCAGCGACGAGATCACGGCCGTGCTGTTCGATATGGACGGCGTCATGGTTGATTCCGAACGCTACTGGCACAACGAACAGCCCGAGCACATCTTTCCGAAAGCCCTCGAAGGAGAACAGCCGAATCTCGACGAGACGACCGGGATGTATTATAAAGAGATCTACGACTATCTCGACGAAGAATACGAAACGAAAATCAGCAAAGACGAGTTCGTCGACATCTTCGATGA
>PWFE01000003.1 GCA_003554115.1 Haloferacaceae archaeon
ACAGCCGGTAGCAGATCTCGGAGATACTCACCCGTGTACGAGCCGTCTGTTCGGGCGACCTCTTCGGGCGTGCCGCTGGCAACGATCTGGCCGCCGCCCTCACCGCCCTCCGGACCGAGGTCGACGATGTGGTCGGCGTTTTTGACGAGATCCAACTCGTGTTCGACGACAACGACGCTGTTTCCGTTCTCAACCAGTCGCTGGAGCACGTCGATCAGTTTGCGCTCGTCTTCTTTGTGGAGGCCAGTTGTCGGTTCGTCCAAGAGATAGAGCGTGTCGCCGGTCTGTTTTTTGCCTAGCTCCTCGGCGAGTTTTACCCGTTGGGCCTCACCGCCCGACAGAGTGGTCGACGGCTGGCCGAGCGACATGTAGCCCAACCCGACGTCTTTGAGGAGTTTGAGCCGGCGGCGGAGCTGGGAGTTGGCCTCGAAGAAGTCGTAGGCCTCGGCTACTTCCATCTCCAACACGTCGGCAATCGTTTTGTCCTTGTAGGTGACATCTAACGTTTCGTCGTTGTACCGCGAGCCGCCACATTCTTCGCAGGGGACATGGACATCAGATAAGAAATTCATCTCGATTTTGACTGTTCCTTGGCCGCCACAGGCCTCACACCGGCCGCCTTTGACGTTGAACGAGAATCGACCCTTCTTATAGCCGCGCTGTTTCGAGAGCTTGGTTTCGGCAAACAACTCGCGGATGTAGTCGAACACACCCGTGTACGTTGCGGGGTTTGACCGCGGTGTCCGGCCGATTGGACTCTGATCGATGAGTCGGACGGTCTCGATGTTGTCGAGCCCCTCTAGGGCGTCGTGCTCGCCGGGGTCGACGCTCGTGTTGTCGTTCATCTGGCGGGCAAGGCTTTTGTACAGAATGTCGTGCATCAGCGTCGACTTGCCCGACCCTGAGACACCTGTGACAGCGGTAAAGACGCCCAGCGGGATCGGCACGTCGAGATCTGCGAGGTTGTGTTGGCGCGCGCCGCACACGACGAGTTCGCCGCTTGGCTCCCGTCGCTGTTCGGGAACTGGGATCTCTGTGCGACCGGAGAGATACTCACCCGTGACTGAGTTGTCAGCATCGCAGATCTCATCAAAGTCTCCTTGGACGACGATCTCGCCGCCGCGCTTGCCGGGGCCGGGCCCCATGTCGATCACGTTGTCGGCCCGTCGCATCGTCTCTTCGTCGTGTTCGACGACAATCAGCGTGTTGCCGAGATCGCGCAACCCTTCAAGCGTATTAAGTAGTCGGTCGTTATCGCGCTGGTGGAGGCCAATCGAGGGCTCGTCGAGCACGTAGAGAACGCCTACCAGCCCCGAACCGACCTGCGTTGCGAGTCGAATCCGCTGGCTCTCGCCGCCAGAGAGGGTTGCGGCTTCGCGATCCAAGGTGAGATATTCGAGACCGACCTCCTCCATGAAGCCAAGTCGCGCACGGATCTCTTTGAGAATCTCGGTGGCGATGGTGCGCTCGCGTTCGGAGAGTTCGGCTTCGAGTCCCTCGAAATGTCGACGCGCATCGCCAATCGATAGCTGGTTGACCTCAGTAATTGAGGTGCCAGCGACCAGGACGTGTCGAGACTGCTCTTTGAGTCGGGTTCCGTTACAGGCCGGACACTCGGTGACGGCCATATACTCCTCGATGTGTTCTCTGGTGCCTTTCGAGTCGGTCTCGACGTGTCGACGGTCGAGATTGGGAATCACACCCTCGAACCGTTTTTCCTTCCGCCGAGTGCCGTTGCGGGTCGACCGCTCGAAGACGACTTGCCGATCAGTTCCGTAGAGGAACTGTCGCTGGATGTCGTCCTCAAGGTCTTCCCATGGTGTTTCGACGCTCACTCCGAAGTGTGCGGCAACCGAATCGATTCGGGTCCGGTAGTACGACCGGTTGTAGCTCCAGGCTTCGAAGACGTCTTTCAAAGGTTTCGAGGGGTCCTGGATAATGAGGTCCTCGTCGACCTCTTTGGCCTGGCCAATCCCCTCACATTCGGGGCAGGCTCCGTGTGGACTGTTAAATGAAAACGAACGGGTTTCGATCTCCGAAAACTGAAAGTCGCTGTTGGGGTTGCCGAGTGCTTCGGAGAGTTCGACGATAAGCCGGTCGTCGCCGTCGCCTGCAAGATCGCCCGTCGACCGTGAATTCGAGCCGAGCGGCGGGTTTTCGGGTGGATCGGGAACGATGACTTTGAGCACACCATCGGTTTTTTCGAGGGCGGTTTCGACGCTGTCGGTGATCCGCGAGCGCCCATCGGTCGAGAGTTTGACGCGGTCGACGATGACGTCGATTGTGTGATCGTAGTTTTTGTCGAGATCGGGTTTTTCAATCGTGAGGTCGAACGATTCGCCGTCGACTTCGACACGGGAGTAGCCATCGGCAATGAGTTCGTCAAACAGGTCCTCGAAGGCTCCTTTCTGGTCGCGGACGACCGGCGCAGCGATTTTTGCCCGCGTCCCCTCTGGGAATTTCAAGAGCTGTCGAACCATCTCTTGGGCACTCTGTTCGCCGACCTCCTCGCCAGTGATCGGATCGTACTGGGTGCCGATTCGGGCGTACAGCAAGCGAAGGTAGTCGTGGAGTTCGGTGACGGTGCCGACCGTCGACCGCGGATTGTTCGCGGCGTTCTTCTGGTCGATAGAGATCGCCGGAGAGAGTCCTTCGACGGCTTCGACTTTCGGTTTGTCCATCTGGCCCAAGAAGTTCCGGGCGTACGCCGACAGCGACTCGATGTAGCGGCGTTGGCCCTCGGCGTAGATCGTATCGAACGCCAGCGAGGATTTGCCCGACCCCGAAAGGCCAGTGACGACCGTAAACGCATCGCGCGGGATGTCGACGTCGACCTCTTTGAGGTTGTGTTCCTCCGCGCCACGGACGGTAATCTGGTCTTTGCTCATACTGTTCGAATCGCCCTCTGTAGCAACGAACGGCGGTAGTCAGCGACGGCCCAGTGCATACAGACTGATGGGTTGCCAGTGACTTAACGCGCCCGTTCCGTGCTACTACGTACCGTTAGAGAGTCCCTACTTTTGTGCGTCTAATGGTAGTCAACTGACTACAATAAAACGGGACTCAGTCGTTGTATCCATCCAGCATGTTTTCGACGTATTTAGCGATCACGTCGACTTCGACGTGGACCGGATCGCCAACTGATTTCTCTCGAAGGGTTGTCAACTCGTAGGTCGTCGGAATGATCGCTACCTCAAACGTCTCTGCCTCGCGGTCGATGGCTGCGACGGTCAACGAGATACCGTCCAGACAGATCGAGCCCTTGTCAACGATATACCGGCCGTAGCCGTCGGGTAATGCGAAGGAAAACCGCCAGTCGTCGCCGACCTGTTCGATTCCGGTTATCTCGGTGACGGTGTCGACGTGGCCCTGAACAACATGTCCATCGAACCGGCCGTCGGCGGGCATTGCCCGTTCGGCGTTGACTGATTCGCCAACCGAAGTATCACCGAGATACGTTTTTGCAACGGTCTCGGCGGCCAGAAACACTTCGAACCAACTCGTCTCGTCCGGACTGTCCGCTTCGAACGTTTCGACAGTGAGACAGACGCCGCTGACACTGATTGACTGGCCGTGGTGAAGATCGTCGAGTCCCGACGCCAGAATACGAAGTCGGCGACCACCCTCGTCATCTTCTATCCCTACGACCTCACCAGCAGTTTCGACGATTCCGGTGAACATACCCAAGAGAGTCGACACACACAAAAAGCGGTTGTGCTCGGTGTCGGCGTATTTTTGTCCGATCGGCCGAGACACCGAGTTGATGAGAGTTGGCATTCTCGATCTGCTCAGTCTGCTCGGGACGCTTATCTTTGCGATTCCAGTAGCGAACTTCGGCGTTAGCCGCCTGTTGGCTGGCGAGACCGCGATGGGGGTCGCACTCGTTGTCGTCGCAGCGGCGATGGTTGTCGTCCCGTACTACCTCATGGATCCCCGAACCATCGTCAAAAACCTACTCGCTGGATTGCTTCCCGCGAGGTTTCGAAGCGAGCCGTCGACGACTGATGACGAAACCACACCGAACCACGAGCAGTAGGAGACCTCTACTAGACGGTAGGAACAAAATAATTATATAAACAAATAATAGTTTGATTGATATGAACCCCCAATCCGAACAAGAACATGCTGTTAAATCGTCCCTCCAAGACGCACTCGAAGCCGCCGAGCACAGCCAGACCAGATACCACATCCGCGAGGCACTCCAGCTGACAGAACTATCTCAGTAGCAGATCAGTCACGTTGGATCAGAATTGGTTGGCGTTAGCGAACTCGAGGATGCTGCGAGCCGTATATTCCTGTCCGGTGTGACGGCCCAAAGCGCGCCTAGTTGAATCGTCCCTTCCATCGAGTCGACAACACCTGCCTCGATGGCAAGCACCGATCCAGCGCGGATTGTACTCGTCGTTGCCGGTGTCGGTCGCTCGTGTGTCGACAGGCCGACACCGTGGACTGTTGCGGTCGCCCGTGGCCGTGAGTTGGTTTCAGGCTCGGCAGCCACAGCAAAGCCGTAGGCTCCGATTTCGGCGACGATCTCGCCTTCGACCGCCGAAACGTCGACGCCCGGTTCGAGCTGACGGGTTGCGGCTCGCAGACCAGCCTCCGCTGCGACGGCCGCTCGCCGCTCCCAGCCACCGTCGCTGTCGACAACAAACGTTCGCGTGAGGTGAGCGTGATAGCCATGTGGCCCGCGTGGCGCGAGATGGATGCAGAGAGGCTCGCCCACTGGCAGCTGGTCGGTCGATTCGATAGCAGATGCGCTGATCTGTGTGTTGTCAGCTGGTGAAACACCGATCGAAGCGAGTTTGGTGTTGATCTCTCGCCGGAGTCGTTCGACGGTGAGTGGTCGCCCCTCGAACAGCAGCCCGCTGTCGTGGTTGCTGGCCGCCAACACTGCTTCCGCGCGAGCCATCCCGTCAATGGCGGCTTGCTGGACAGCCTGTAGACAGTCGCGTTCGGCATCGGTTTTGCTGGTTTGTCCGGCCCGAACGACACCCGTCGACTGTAGTTCGTAGCCAGCCTGTTGGCAGAACAACGCCGTGTCATGCGGAAGATCCCGGGGGACCAGTAGCTTCCCACTACCGGCCCGCTCACCGAGATGCGCAGCAAGCACTTCACAGGCGTGTTGGCCGACAGTGATCGACGGGTGACGGCCAACCACCTCGCGGTCGATACCGTCGTCGACGCGTTCGAAGCGCTCGGCAGGTGCCGTCACATCGCTCGGCACACAGTAGATCGCCTGCGGTCGGTCGGTATCGCTGGCTGGCACGACCAAGATTGCTGTCTCCCGGTCGGGACCGGGATAGCGCGTTAGGTACCGCCTACTCGGGGTGTCTCCACGGTCGACCTGCAGAAAACCGACTGCCCCGGTTTTATCGACTGCTGAACAAACAGCAGCAAGCCCAGACTCCGGGCTGTCAGCCGGTACTGTCACGGCTCAGGTTCGGGAACTTCCTCGGCGGTCGATTTTTGTGCGGCCGCAAGAAGCTCGTCGACGGGCTCGTCTCGGATCTCGTTGTACAGCAGGACGCTAATCGGAACGGTCGGTGCGCCGTCGATCAGGTTTTCGAGCAATACGAGTCGCTCGCGGGCACGACTCATGCCGACATAAAAGACGCGACGTTCGTTGTCAGTCAACAGCGGCACCGGATCAGTGCGTTTGGTAAACTCGCCGTCAGGGAGATCTTCGTCATCGATCTCGGCGGTGGTTTCTTCGTGACCGGTGACCGTGGCAGCAATCTGTTCGACCACCTTTTCGGTCAGATCCGTCCCGACAAACACATGGTCGGCCTCACGACCTTTTGCCGAGTGGATGGTGCCGACGCGGACAAGATTTGGATCGTGGCCGTGGTAGTTGCCCCCGAAGTAGGCATCAATCGATTTGCGCTGGAAACTCGTGACCTTCCGGACCATATCGCTGGCCGAGGCTGGATCCGGGATGAACGGCGCGAAGTTTTTCACGTCCTCCGGAGCGAGCGGAATCTCAGTGCGGTCTTCGGTTTCGGCCTCGTCTTCTTTGGATTCGAGGAAGTCATAAAACTCATCGCGGGTGTTGGAACCAAACGCAGAGGTCTGAAGCATATCCGCCAGCCGTCGACCCTGTAGGAGCGTGAGATCCTCGTCGGCGTCGTAGGCTTCAATCGCCTCAACGTAGTCGACCAGCCGGTCGGTCCACAGCCGCTGGTCTGTGAGCGCTTTAAATGGTATTCCTTCGTCGATGAACTCCTCGATGAACTGGAACAGCTGATATCTGGCACGGAACAACACCATCACGCTGCCGTCATCCTCTTGGACGGTGTACCGAACATTCCGGACCAACTCAAGCATCGAGGCGTTTTCGACACCCTCGACAACGCCGCCTTCCTTGCGGGGTTTGAGGTCTTTTTCTTGGCGTTTGTCGATGTGTCGAATCTCTTTGTTGACGACGTTGAGGATCCGGGAGGGAAGCCGGTAGGAGTTCGGTAACACGACGTCTTCGTCGCGGTCGGCATCGAGCAAAAGGTTCGGATCCGCACCCTGCCAGGCGTAGACGACCTGGTCGTCGTCGCCCGCGATCAGTACCTGCTTCATGTGCGGTTTCCACTCCTCGAACACCTCATGCTGGAGGGTCGTAATATCCTGAAATTCGTCAATAACTAAGTAGTCGACGTTGGGCAGCAGCGAGCGCTGTTTGACGCGTTCGAGCATATCCGCAAAGCCGACCAACTCGTTGTCGCCCTTGTAGGCGCGCCAGGCACGGATCGCCTCGGGGATGTCGACGCGGTCGTCGTCGGCACTCCATGTTGGGGTGTATTTGTTGCCCTCTTGGGCGTTGGGATCGATCTCAGGAGGGAGTCGAACCTCTTCGACGTTCCACTGGAACGGCACGTCGTACCAGTCGGCGACCTCGCGGTTGGTCCGTTGGAGCCACTGGCTTGTCGAGATGATTTTGTTGCCGATCGTCGTCGACCGGGCGGTTCGGCGGCCACCGCTCTGGTATTCGTCTTCGTACTCGATGCCGAAATCCTCACAGAACGCCTCCTTGTCGCTTTCGCTGACGACATCGCCCCGAGAGAGGTTCAACAACTCGTAGGCTTTGGCGTGCATTGTACAGACGTTGCCTTGGAGTTTGCGCGGTGTTGTGTCGAGTCGCTCGGCGAGCCGCTCGCGGATTTCAGCCGCCGCCGCACGCGTATACGAGACAACCAGAATATCGCGAGGGCTGACGTCGTCGTCTTCGAGAATCGTCTCAACGCGATTAAGTAAGGCAGTCGTCTTCCCGCTGCCGGGACCACCGAACAGACGGGTGATTTCGACATCCGTGGTACTCATTGTACCACGTACATGTGCCGCCTCCTGATAAACAACGTGACTTCGACTCGCCAAGCTCAGTGGATCACATACCGACACACACCGACGGTAGGCGGTAGTAAAATGACTGAGGCTACCAGCCGGGCGTCCAGCCACAGACGCCACACTGAAGCGCAGTGTCGTCATGAAGACCACCGCACTCTGGACACTGTTTTTTGTTATACGACTCGTTCCAGCCTGCTGGCTCGGTTTCGTGGCCGTTTGCCGAAAGGAACTCGTCGAACAGCTCGTCATCAGTGTGCTGTGCTGAGGCCATACTGGTTCGTGATAACGCATGACACATACTTAGTTGTTTTCCTTCAGACAGCGTTGAATTTCAGTTGAGAGTCTCGACAGCAAACGGTCGAGTCTCCTTCTCGGTAGTTTCCTCGCTCACGGAGTAACAACCGGGAAAACGAATCATGAAATACGCGGTCGACTGTCGCCCGTTCGGTTGCCGCCGAACGGAGCGTGAGGGTGCCTCGTTTGCTGCCCGGATGTGTTGCTGGTGTCTGTCCAATCTCCCACAGATGTGGGTATGGTTCGAACGCGATGTGTCTCAGCGGGTTCCAATCAGTCGTGGCGGATTACGGTGGGCCGCCACCGTTGCCGCTGTTGCCGCCGTTGTCGCTGTTACCGCTATTGCCACTGTTACCGTCAGCACCACCGTTATCGGAGCTGCTCGAACCGCTGTTTCCGGGGGAGCCGTTCCGGTCTTGACTATCGTTGTTGCCAGCGGTTTCTTGGCCGCTGCCGGCATCATCCGGTGCGTTGCCTTGGCCGTCGCTGGCATTGTCTGGTGCGTTGTCAGAGCCATTGCCAGCATGCTCTGGTGCGTTGTCAGAGCCGTTACCCGCCTGATCAGGAGCGTTATCGGAGCCATTGCCTGCATGCTCGGGTGCGTTGTCAGAACCGTTTCCGACGTCAGCCGGTGGGCCGCCACCAGCCGCTTCGGAGACGATTGGCCCGAGTTGGTCGAACTCACCGTTTCGGAATGCGTTGATCAGTTGGTGGATCGTCGACACCTGGTCGGCTGCCTCATCAGGCATCTCTTCTGGTGGCCCCTGCTCTTCTTCGAGTTCCTCATCGTCTTCTTGGGCGACGAGTTCACCGTCGACCGCCTCGTACGTTGTCGTCTGGGTGGTGTCGTCGACGGTCACGCCAATCTCGACCGCAGAGCGATTCTCAAGGTCGAACTGGAGGGTACCGTTTTGATCAGTCGTTCCCTCGTCGGTGCCGTTGACTGCGACCGACGCGTTCTCGACTGCTGTGTCGTTGGATTCGACCGAGACCGTCACCGTCTCGTTGTCGAGCGTGGCATCGAAGCTGAACTCAGCGGTTTCGTTGTCGGTCGACTCGTCGGTTTCGTTGCCGTCATCAGTTTCGTTACCGTTCTCGACATCCTCGTCATCGGACTCCTCGTCGGAGTCATCCGCGTCACCGTTGTCGGTGTCTTCGTCGTCACTTTCCTCCTCGTCGGTTTCGTCGCTGTCATCCTCGTTCGTCTCGTCGACGTCGTCTCCCTCGTCGGTGTCGTCATCGTCAGCTGTCTGTGCGCCCACGGTTGTGGCCATCGCTGGCACCGCCATGAGCATACAGACCGCCAAGACGACTGCGAAGATCGTTTTTCGTTGCATCCGACTCATCATACCGACGGATTGTACTTCAAACGGAACAGTATTCGACCCGGTTTGCGCCGGATTATGGGCGGATTACGGTCGAAAACGTCGACAGATATTTATAGGAGTTTCAGATCTGAGTGAGAACAGTGGTCGACGATCCAAATGACGCCACAACCGGAGTTAGTCCGCGGCTAACTCTTCGGCAACAACGCTGACATCGAGCAGTTTGGGGTCGACTGCCAGATCCGTCTGGCCTTTGACGAACTCCGGGATCGACTGGCGGCTGTAGAAGACGGCACGAACCGCTGGGTTTTCGTCTTTGGCGAGCGCGACCCCCGTCGCTTCGTCGACATCCGTCAACACCAGCAGCTGGCTGTCAGCGATGCCGGCCTCACCGAGTGTGGCCCGCGAGACGTGGTCTTCGATCCGCCGGACGGTGAGTCCCTCGGCTTCGAGTGCCTCGCCGAGTCCATCCGGGTCGGGGCCAGCGACGATTGCAGTCTCTGTCATTACTCGTACTCGATGGTGGCCGGGGGTTTATGTGTCACGTCGTAGACGACGCGGGCGACGTTCTCGTTTTCGCCAGTGATCCGGCTCTGAATGCGCTGGAGAGTCTGCCAGTCAATCTCTTGGGCGCGGGCGGTCATCCCGTCGCGGCTCTCGACCGAGCGGACGGCGACGACCCAGCCGTGGACCCGGTTGTCGCCTTTGACACCCGTGGCTTTACCGATGACGGCTCCGAACGCTTGCCACGGTTCGTATTCTTCCAACTCCTCTTCGACGACGTGGCAGGCCTCGCGGGCGACCTCGACCTTCTCGGGTGTGACTTCGCCAATCACGCGGACGGCAAGCCCGGGACCGGGGAACGGCATGCGCTCGGAGATGATTTCTTCGAGTTCGAGTTCGCGGGCGACTTCGCGGACCTCGTCCTTATACAGATCGCGAACGGGTTCGACAATGCCATCGAAGTCGACTACGTCGGGCAGCCCACCGACGTTGTGGTGGGATTTGATGTTGCCCTCACTTTCGATTCGGTCGGGGTAGATCGTTCCTTGGACCAACTGTTTGGCGTCGGTCTCTTTGGCCTCGCGTTCGAACTCCCGAATGAACTGCTCGCCAATGGCCTTGCGTTTTGCCTCGGGGTCGGTCACGCCTTCGAGGGCGTCGAAAAACCGCTCGCTGGCGTCGACGATCTGGAGGCTGTCCATGAACGAAAACGTCTCGCGGATCTGGTCGGTCTCGCCTTTCCGCATCAGGCCGGTATCGACGTACACCGGGGTTAGCTGGTCGCCGATAGCTCGGTAGGCCAGCGTGGCGGCGACCGAGGAGTCGACACCGCCCGACAGGGCGATAATCGCGTTGTCGTCGCCGATCTGTTCGCGAATCGATTCGACTGCGTCGTCTATGAACTCAGTAGGGGTTACCATTAGGCTGTCACCTCGTCTTCTGTCGCTGTTTCGTCGTGCTGTTCGAGAATCGCCTCAAGAAAGCCCACAAACGGTGGGCTGGCCCGATCTGGCCGCGAGCGGAACTCGGGGTGGAACTGTGTGCCGAGGAAGAACGGGTGGTCGTCGAGTTCCAAAATCTCCATGCGTCGACCTGCCTTTCCGGAGAAAGTCATCTTGCCGGATTCGAGCTGGTCGATGTACTCTGGATTCACTTCGTAGCGATGCCGATGGCGTTCGGTACAGGAGTCTGCTCCGTAGATTTCGGCGGCGAGCGTGCCCGTCTGGATCTGGGTTTCGTGTGCGCCGAGTCGCATCGTCCCGCCCATGTCGTCGACCTCCTTCTGTTCGGGCAGAATGTCGATAAC